>JAAFHK010000079.1:0-9002 GCA_013297565.1 Cytophagales bacterium | reverse complement strand
CATTTACCATCTTCGTAATCTGCCACGAAAATATGGTCGGAAAAAGTACGCCCAAATTTTAAATCTTCGAAATTGATTTCAGGCAATAGAGATTTTGCCGTTTTTTTAATGCTAATATCGAGTGTGAGGGTATCTGTCATGACTATAAGATAATAAATGGTTATGAATGTAATGCGCACTAAAGAACGAGCGCTAAGATAGAAAAAAATCCTTATAATTCCCAACGCAAACGTTCTCTCAAAGCCAACATCTTTAGAGCCGTTGCCGCCGCTTCTACGCCTTTGTTTCCGTGTTTTCCACCTGCTCGGTCGAGGGCTTGCTCCTGATTATTAGGGGTTAGAACACCAAAAACCACAGGTTTATCGTGATCCAGTCCTACCCTCATGAGTCCGTCTGCTACAGCTTGACAAATAAAATCAAAATGCCGAGTTTCGCCCTGAATCACACAACCCAAACAGATAACTGCCTCAATATCACGCCGTTTCGCTGCCCATTGCGCGCCCAAACACAGTTCATAACTGCCCGACACGTCATAGCGGGTAATATTTTCGGCTTGTAATCCTTCTTTCAAAAGCGTTTCGTAAGCTCCTTCATAAAGGGCTTCAGTAACTTCTTTATTCCATTCCGAAACAACAACCACGATTTGGGTTTTCGAAAAATCTACCGAATTGCTTTGATAATCACTTAAATTTTTGAGTGCTGAAGCCATTTGTTACGAAAATAATGAGAATTGATTTTTACAAAAATACAAATCATTTGCTTCAAAATTCTAATTTTGCAAAGTTTTTATATTCAAAAAATCTAATATTAGGTTTTTATGAAAATGTCCGTAGTATTCTCTATTAACTGTGCAATTTATTGCTTAAGCCATGCAAGGCGGTGTTTTTTATATTATTTCGGAAAGAGAAACGAGTATAAGCGGACAGGTAGATATCGAGTATATTTACCCAAATATACTGAAACTAAAATGGTTTTGTCGTAAAACGAACATTCTTGTTCGTTTTTGTGGCGAACAAGAATGTTCGCCCTACAGAACCAATTTGATTGAGTATAACTCAAAAAAACACGCACAATATGTTTTTGAAGTGAAGTATTTGGCAAAAGCGGCGTAGGAAACAATCAAAGAAACCGAAGCCGAATGCAATTACGAAAACACCTCGAAACAGACCATATTTTGCGAGGCAGAGAGCAACTATAGGTTTTTACGGTTGTGGTTGTCAAAAACAAAGTGTTTTTGAAAAAATTGGATTTGTTGATGAAAATTATTTAAAAATGTTAAATTTCGTGCCTTTGTGGGTGCGTTCGTACCCCAAATTGCATGGTTCGTTGCAGGTCAAAAGACCTGCAACGGCATGAATATCTCATTCAAAATCAAACATTTAACTTTCAAAATTTAAAGCCCTACAAACCAAACAAACTCGTATTCAAAATCTGCATAATTTCTTTTTTGTATTCGGTTCGCACCAAAATAGATACGTTATTTTTGCCTCCTCCGTAAGAAATCATACGAATTGGGAAATGTTTTAGCGGTTCGCAAATCAGACTTGCCAAACCCGTATTTTCGGCAATTCGGTTGCCTACGATAGCTACAGTCGTCATGTTCTTATCGACCTCAACCGTGCCTAATTTTCGCAATTCTTCGATAATTTCTTCCAAATTTTCGGCATTATCGATAGTTACCGAAACGGCTACTTCCGAAGTCGTAACCATATCGATGGGTTTGCGGTAGCGATCAAAAACTTCAAATATTTTTTTCAAAAAACCATACGCCAACAGCATTCGGCTCGAACGGATTCGGATCGCAATGATATCGTCCTTAGCGGCAATGGCTTTTACACCCTCGAGGGTATTGTCTTGGCTTATCAGCGTTCCCTGTTGGGCTGGGTTCATGGTATTGAGCAGACGAACAGGAATATTGCGGCGTTTGGCAGGCAAAATGGTCGCAGGGTGCAGGATTTTTGCCCCAAAATAGGCTAATTCCGCCGCTTCGTTAAAGGAAAGCAAATCCACTCTTTTCGTTTTGCTCACTATTCGCGGATCGTTGTTGTGCATACCGTCAATATCCGTCCAGATTTGGATTTCTTCGGCTTGGATCGCCGCCCCCAGAAGCGAAGCCGTATAATCACTTCCGCCACGTTGTAGATTATCAATGTTGCCGTTCATATCTCGGCAGATGTAACCTTGCGTAATAAATAATTGATTATCAGGGTACTGGTTTATTTTATTACTAAATTCTTCAGTAATAAAATCCAAATCGGGTTCTTTGTTTTCATCAATGCGCACAAATTCGAGCGCATCGAGCAAGATGGATTTTACGCCTTTCTCTTCCAAAAAGAATTGAAAAAGATGAGTCGAAAGAATTTCGCCTTCGGCAAGCAGTTGGCGTTCTTTTCGGTTATCAAAACGTCCATCAAGCAGGATTCGCATAAAAGCAAAATGTTCTTCAAGAAACTGGCTGCTTTTTTGGTTTGCCTTTTCAGTTTGGTAAAGTTCCTGTGTGGTGACTTTGTATTTTTGTTCCAAATCCTTAATTATTTCCAAAGCCTTTGCTTTTTGGTTGTCATAAAGGGCTTCCCCTATCTGCACCAGCGTATTGGTAGTGCCTGCCATAGCCGAAAGGACAACTACCTTGCGTTCGGGCGTAGTGATCAAGTCTTTGACACCGACCATGCGCTGTGCCGACCCGACCGAAGTCCCGCCAAATTTCATAATTTTCATTTGCGAAATATTTTTTCAAAAAAATGAGATAGGTAAATTATGTGTTGTTGTGATAATGATGACGCAAAAGTAGTAAATATTTGGGTTCGAACTATATGCTTTTTTGAACCTTATTTCGAACAAAATCTACCAATTCGGTTAGATAAAGCACCTTGCATTGCGGCACTTCTTTTTCAAAGTTCTGCAAAATTTGCTTTTGATATTCACTTTGGGCATTTTGGGTAATCAAAGCAAATTCAATAGTTGGATATTTTTTAATAATATTAGCGTATTGGATAAAATTCTTTCGAGCCGTTTCGAACGAATTTTCGAGGCTAAGTGTTTGTAACACAAAACTTTGTGTATGTGTTTTTAATACGACCTTGTATTGATTATTTGGTGAAATTTCAATATTGGTTTTTATCGAGGCTTGTTTTTCCAGATTTTTTATGGTACTTAGTTTTTGATAAACTAATTGGCTTAAGTTATTTTTTTCGCCCAAAAATTTAATAGCAAATTCCTCAAAATCTTCCACAGAAAGCAAAATTTGATTAGGTTCGCCAAATTGGATTAATCCATTGCTGTATCGGCGCACGTATTCCAAATAAGCAGGGTTAAAAAGTTCTTTTTGTGTTTTTACTTTTTCTGCCAATGTTTTCATCGTTTGTCGAAGCATTTGGGCAGAACCCAAATTTCCGATTTGAACACTTGCTTTTATTTTGTTTTCTGCATACCGAAACAAAACTTGCTTTTCGGCAAAAAACAAAATACCGCCCACCAACTTTTCCGCACTGTAAGAATTGGTTTCAAAAAAAACGGGAATATAATAAGAGCCATGAATTTCTTTCATTTTTGTAGGGTTTTGAGCATCACTTGTTCTATTTGTTTCCAGCGTTGCGGAGAAATCAAAAAATCGTATATTTTTTGATTTAGGTTATTTATTGCATACCATTCGTTTGGCAAGATACTTTCCAATTCGAGCAAAATTGGGCTAATATCAAGATTTTGGCATTTTCGTATAAAATCAAATAGGGTTTGAATAGCCTTGTCTTTTGGAATAAAACGAATAATAGAATCGAAATAAGCAGAGTTAGGTAGTTTATTACTTGAGGAAAGAGGCATTTTGTCAGAAAAGCTAACTATGCTTTTTTGACCACCAAAAGTAAAAGCATGATCGAAAGCCATGATCTGATGTTTAATCGAACTTTGTGTATAATTGTCTTTTAACAAAAGATTATAATTATGACCGCCACTTATCAATTTTTTGCCTCTGTCGGTATTATCAACCCAAAGATCAAAAATGGCAATTCGAATCAAATCCAGAGGATTGAGAATTTGGAGAAATGCCGCATGACTCTCTACCACAGAAATATCCATAACTAATTGACTGTTAGGGACTTCTTTCGAAGCAAAACAAATTTTACCTTCTTTTGCATAACGTTTATTGACCTTGAACTGATCCGTATAATTTCCCTTAAGAGTAGCCAAAGCTATCTGTGGAGTTGGAATATTGAGTCTGTTTAATAATACAGAACATAAAACCTCATAAATCAAGAAGACAAGTTCGTTTTGATCATAACTTTTTCCGCTTCTATATTTTAGGTAATAAATAAATTGATCAGAACAAATAAACTGCATGGGGCTGTGTCCGTCAGTTTCTATTTCACGCAAAAATTGGATTGTGGTTAATTTGGGTAACATGGTTTAGAATCGTATCGGATCAGATAAGTTATTTTGTAAATTACACGACAAAAATACTAAATTGCCCTTTAAATTCCCGATTCGTGTATGGCAATTATTAGTCGTAAAAAAATCATTTTTCCTATTGGTACGCCTTTGCGCGGTTTTTTGAAACGCTACGGCAAAGAAATCGATATTCCTTTGCACTACCAAGACCTTACGCGCCACATTGGACAAACTTCGCTGTACGACCGCTACGGACAGGATACGCTTTGGCTTTCGGTCTATTATTCGGAAAGTGATCGGGAATTTATTTACCAAAATTTACAGGCTTTGTACGCTTTTTTGAAAGTTGGCGGCGATTTGTCGGTTGTCGAACATTTGTATATCGACAGGGTTGATGTCTGCACCTACGGCAATACGCGCCCCTTTCGGGTGCGGATTGTGAATCGTTTGAACGATAATTTTGATTATTTTTATGTCAAAGTTGCCGATGCCTCTCGAATTTACGGCTTGGAACTCGAAGATATTTTGTCGCCCAATCGGGTTCGGTATTTGGTTTATAAGGATACGCTGATCGAGGAACACATTGCAGGAATTCCTGGCGACCAGTTTATGAAATATCACCTCACACCCGAACTCAATCGGATTCGTTTGGCAAAAGAATTTATTAAATTTAACGAACGCTGTTTTGTACGGCTTTTAGGCGATATGCACTCCAGTAATTTCGTGGTCGATATTACACAGGATTTCGAGGAAGTGCATTATAGGATTCGGGCAATAGATTTCGATCAGCAGAGTTACGAACGCCGAAAGGCAATTTATATGCCCAAATATTACAAGCAAAACAATGCCATTATCGAGGTTGGGATTGGGACGCTTTCGCCTGCAACAGTGCGCCAATATCAACAAGAAGAACGGAGTTTGATCGCCAATCGTATCAAATCAAGCCGTTATGCACTCAAAGATGTCTTGGATAGTATGATGGCTGACCATGTTTCCTTTGCCGAATATGAATATCAACTCAAACACGAATTAGCCGATCATTACAAGAATCCACAATTTTTAAAATGCCAAAATATGGGTGAAATTTTGAAGCAAAGTTTGAAAAGTTTGATTAAATAATGGGGGTTGCGTGGGCGAGTATCATTTAGGTTTAAGGAACGGAAAGTAAGGAAACCTGAACCTCAAGCCATTGGTCTTATGGCGAGTTCTTTTTTTCGTTTCTCAAAATAGGCAAGCATTTCGGTTTTATTCATCTGCGCCAATTTTTCACTCAAACGGTTTCTTGCTTGCCACATATTATACTGTACGGCACAAAAGTTTTTGTTAATGTTTTCATTAGCCTCTGATTCTTTAGTACATTCACAATATGTTTAAAGTCCCAACTAATCAAGAAATCGGCTCTGTTTTATAAAATAAGCCTTATTTTTGTTCTTTATACTGAAACTAAATTGGTTTGTGTCGTAAAACGAAGTTCTTGTTCGTTTTTGTGGCGAACAAGAATGTTCGCCCTACAGAAGCACATTTGATTGAGTATAAACCTATTTTCATGCTTAGCCAAGAAAAACAACAAACTAAAAAAATATCTTTTTCTGAAACTGAAAAGTCTAAAAAGCATCTTATTTTTCCAAAAATTGGCATTTTGATTGGTTTTGTGCTAATTTTGGGAATAGGATTTGAATTTGGCAAAAGACTTCGGAAATCCCATTACTTACTGGGTTCAAATTTGAGAGATTGTATTTATTACCCAAACTTAATAAAGAGGCTTTAATACAGCGGAAATTAAAATCAAAACGGTTTTACCCAATCCGTACACCCACTATCGTAACGTCATCAATCTGCCCGCTGTTTCCTTTCCAATTATCAAAAGTTTCGCCCAAAATCTGTCCTTGTTTGGGCATGGATAAGTGTGAAACACTAAACAGCAATTCACGCAGTTTTTTGACCATAAATTTTTTGTTTTGCTCTCCGCCAAATTGGTCTTGGAAACCATCAGTGCATAAATATAGGGTTATATTTTTATCGTTTTCTATGCGTATTTCGTGCTTGCCGAAGAAGCGTTCTTCTTCAGACTGCATGCCTCCGATAGCGCGTTTGGTGGCTTTTATTTCCGTTAATTCTCCATTTTGAACATAATAAAGCGGATTCATAGCCCCTGCGTACTCTATTTTAGAAATACCATTTCTCAAAGAAATGGTATTTCTTTCGATGGTCAAAATCACCATATCCATGCCATCATTGGTATGGGTTTCTTTTTGTCGCAAAACCCGATGCACTTCTTTGTGTAAATTATTCAGGATCAAATCAGGCGAATAAATATGGTTTTTGATAATAATTTCGTGCAATAATTGATTGCCAATCATAGACATAAAAGCCCCTGGCACGCCATGCCCTGTGCAGTCCGCAACTGCCACAAATTTAATCATTTCGCTTGGCGTTTGGACTTCCTCAAACCAATAAAAATCTCCCGAAACAATGTCTTTGGGTTTGAAAAAAACAAAAAAATTGTCCTCGCCAAAACTTTTTCCTATTCGTTCTTCAAAAGGCAAAATGGCGTTTTGGATACGTTTGGCGTAGTTGATAGAAGCCGTAACGTCTTCGTTTCGTTTGTGAATTTCGGTATATGCCAAATTAAGGGCATGGTTGCTTTGTGCCAACTCTTCGGCTTGCACTTCTATTTCCTCTTTTGCTTGTTGGACTTGGGCATTCGAAATAGCCAATTCACCATAAGCATTTTGGATTTTTTTGCGACTTCGGAAAATCAAAAACAGAATAATAAGTACGGAAAGCAAACCCGCAAAAGCCGAAAAAATAAGCCAATACAGTTGGTTTTTGTGTGCCTCTTGTTCTATATCTTTTTTAGCTTGCTCGGCTTGCATCACAGCTGTTTTTTTATCAAATTCGTATTGGGCTTGCAGATTGGCGGTTTTCTTTTCAGTTTCCAAATTATTAAGGCTATCCGCATAGCTTTTGAAGTATTGATAATGCAGCAAAGCCAATTCATACTTGCCTGTGGCTTTATATATTTTGCTTAAGCTTTCGTTTATATCTCGGATTAGTACTTTTTCGCCTATTTCTTTTGCCATATTTAATGACTCTTGGGCGTATTGTAGGGCAAGTGTATAGTTTTTCAAAGACAAATAGGTTTGTGCCAAACCATTTTTTGAGTCTGAAATTCTACTTTTATTACCTATTTCTTGAGATATTTTGAGGGATTTGAAAAAAAATTCTAAAGCCTCAGCATATTTGGTTTGCTTTTCATAATCCCAAGCGATATTACCCAAACTTTCCGCAATGCCTTGTTTATTCCCGATTTCTTCTCGAATTTTGAGGGATTTGAAATCAGTTTCTAAAGCTTCGGGATATTTGCCTTGATTGTAATAAATAATAGCGATATTATTCCAGCTTAACGCAATGCCTTGCTTATCGTTTATTTCTTCTCGAATTTTGAGGACTTTGAAATGGGTTTCTAAAGCTTCAGGATATTTGCCTTGATTGTTATAAATAACAGCAATATTATTCAAACTTAACGCAATGCCTTGCTTATCGTTTATTTCTTCTCGAATTTTGAGGGCTTTGAAATGGGTTTCCAAAGCTTTGGGATATTTGCCTTGATTGGTATAAACATTAGCCGTATTATTATACAATTTTGCAATTCCCTTTTTATAGCCTATTTTTTCGGCAAGGGGCAGGGCTTCAGAGTATAGTTTTAGGGCTTGGGCATAATCTCCTTTTACATAAAAAGCAAGTCCTTTGTTTCGCAGGGCTTCTACTTGCCCTTTCTCATAAAGGCTTTGCCGGGAAATAGAAAGGGTTTTTTCCGCCAAAATAAGCGTAGTATCTGGGTTTATGGTGTAATATTTATAAGCCAATTCATTGAGGGTATTGAGGTAATTGGTATCGGTTTCGGCGTAGGTAGGCAATACCTTTTTGAGGCTGTCTATTTCTTGTTTTTGGGCAAAAAGTACAGAAAAGGAGCAAGTAAAAAGCAAAAAAAGCGTAGAAAATAGTTTTCTCATAGTTATCATTTATTGTTCCAAAAATACGAAAAAATGTTATACTCAATAAAAATTGGTTTGAGATTTTGGAATATGAAAATTACAAGACATCAGTTTTTCTAATTCTGAAGAATACTGAACAATTTTATCAAAGAAATCGAGTATTTTATTGTACAATTCCCAGATGATCCGTGCATGAATCCTTTCAGATTCTACCAGCAAAATTTCCGAAGGATTTTTTGCATTCATCGCCCCATTCAAATCAGCTATTATTTCATTATTTTCTACATTTATTATTAGAGTTTATGAATAAACTGTAGTGCGATTAATTACCTGATTTTCAACAAATTAGAAACACCCTAAAGGGACTTACGCAAATTATTCATAAACTCTATTTGATTTTCAATGTTTTGCAAATTTCTATTATTTTTGAAAGATGCCTAATGTATGTTTAAAGTAACGTCTTTCCGTTACGCAAAACTTACACAAACTTATACATTTGCGGTTTGCTTCCTGTTTCACTGTGCCAAATTCCGATTAAAACGGAATTTTGGTTCGGCACTCCGCAGGCTCAAAGGGTCTAACTCGCCCCGAATTTCTTAAGATTGATCGAGGCATTCAAGT
>JAAFHK010000078.1 GCA_013297565.1 Cytophagales bacterium | reverse complement strand
TGCTGGGGGCAGGAATCCAATATTTTTTACCTATTATTTTTTCCCAAATTTTGCCCTTCGAGGCTACAGCTCGGTTTTCCTTTGGTTCGGTTGGGCAAGGCGTTTTAGTAGGCGTTTTGGTTTCTATTTTGTTCGCTTTACCTCCGCTTTTGGCAGTGCGGCGCATTTCGCCTTTGCGGACGCTGCGGACTTCGTTCGAGGAGCAGAAAGCCTCAAGGGATTGGGCAAATATTTTGGTTTATTTATTGATTTTAGCCTCTATCACGGCTTTTGCTTGGTGGCAGATGCAAAGTTGGCTTCAGGCTATTTCTTTTACTTTGGGTTTAGGCTTGGCTTTTGGCATTTTGGCTCTCATGGCACAGGGCTTGATCTGGGCGGTGCGCCGTTTTTTCCCCTCGAATTGGGCGTATGTCTGGCGACAAGGTTTGTCCAATTTGTATCGTCCTAATAACCAGACCCTTATCTTGATTGTTTCGATAGGTTTGGGAACAGCCCTGATCAGCACTTTGTTTTTTACTCAAGATTTATTGCTGGGCAAAGTCGAGTTTAGCAGTACAGGAAACCGTCCCAATATGTTGTTTTTTGATATACAAACGGCTCAATTAGAGGGAGTTAGAAAAATAATTACCAATAATAAAATGTCGGTAATCCAACAAGTCCCTATTATCACCATGCGTTTGGCGGCAATCAAAGACCGAACCGTAGAACAGATTAAAGCGGATACGGCTACCAAAATGCCAAGAAACCTTTTGGATTGGGAATATAGGGTTACGTATCAGGAAAAACTAACGGAAAGCGAAACAATCCAAGAGGGCGTTTGGGTGGGGAAAGTAAGCGAAACGGACACCCTAAAAGTGTCGGTTGAGGAAGGTTTTGCGGAACGCATGAAGCTGAAAGTGGGCGACAAATTGGTCTTTAACGTGCAAGGAACGGAACTAACGACTTATATTGGCAGTATTCGGCAGGTCGAGTGGCAACGTATGCAAACCAATTTTATGATCGTTTTTCCTGCGGGGGCTTTGGAAAATGCTCCACAATTTCATGTCGTCATGACTCGTTCTGCTACAACCGAAATGGCTTCTTTGGCGCAAGGACAAATGATCAAAACCTATCCTAATATTTCCGTTATCGATCTTGCCCTGATCCTCAAAACGGTTCAGGAAGTATTGGATCAGGTATCGTTCGTGATCCGTTTTATGGCTTTGTTTAGTATCCTGACGGGTTTATTGGTTCTGATCGGTTCGGTCTATTTGAGCAAATTTCAACGGATTCAAGAAAGCGTACTCCTGCGAACTTTGGGGGCAAGCGGCAGACAGATTTTTCAAATTGCCTTGTTCGAATACGGTTTTTTGGGCGTTTTGGCGAGTTTTGCGGGCATTTTGCTTTCTGTAGGCAGTAGTTGGGTTTTAGCCCTTTATATTTTCGAGATCGAATTTATGCCAAACTTATTGCCAAGTTTGTTCATTTTATTGATAGTTACCAGCCTTACTATTTTGATCGGATTGTTTAACAGTCGAGAGGTTTTGAACAAACCGCCTTTGGAAATTATTAGAACAGAGGCTTAAAATAATTTGGAGTTTTCAATGTTTAATTTTGAATGAAAATACAACTTTCCGCCTTTGCAGGTGTTCTCAAAATACTTTATTCTGTAAAATCACTCAATTACTATTATGGAAGAATATCGTTTGGATCGGACTGCTTTTAAAATTCAGACTTTTGAAGAAGCGAGCAATCAGCGTGAATATTGGCTAAGCAAAACGCCAAAAGAACGCCTTGAGGCGGCTTGGTACTTGATTTGTGCGGCATATAATTTGGATTACCGAGCCGAAAACCGTTTGGATCGTACTTATTTTCAAATTCGAAAAAGAGATGAGTAATATTTTTAATCCTGAAACTAAAATGGTTTTCACGTAAAAACGAAGTTCTTGCTCGTTTCTGTAGCGAACAAGAATGTTCGCCGTCCAAAACCAATTTTGATTGAGTATATCTCATTTTTTCTTGTCATTGTTTCCAAAATTTCATTTTAATTTTATCAAGATGAAACCATTTAATTTTTTAAAAAAATACCTGATTTATTCCTTTTTTGGCATAAGTTTGTTTTTGCTTTTGGGTCTTGGAAGTTGTGCCGCAGGGCGTGGAAAAGGCAAAATGAAAAGAGGAAAACCCATTCCTTGTCCTGTAAAAGATTGTTAAAAATTATTTTGTAACATAGGTTTCAGCCTGTGTTACAAGTTTTAATCTTATATCTCATGAAAAAATATTTCCTTACCCTTTGTTTTTTGTGCCTTTTGTTTAACACAGTAACACTTGCGCAGGAAAGACCTAACAATTTGAAAATCAATTTGTTAAGCCCTGTAGTCCGTACTTTTTCTATTTTCTACGAAAGAGCCATTACCAAAGACAAAAGCGCCCAATTAGGCTTTTTTTATACAGACGTAAAATTGAGTTCCTTCAATATTAGCGGCTTGGGCATTACGCCCGAATTTCGTTTTTATCTTGCCAATAGCAAAGAAAACAGCACCAAACAAGCGCCCGAAGGCTTTTATTTGGCTCCTTTTGTGCGTTTCCAACGCTTTACTATCAGCGATGACCAAATAGATGCCCAAACAGGTTTTGCTTCGAGAGCCAAACTGAATACTTTAGGCGGCGGACTTTGCGTAGGTTATCAATTCTTGTCCCAAAAAGGCATTACGGTCGATCTTTTTGCAGGCCCCAGCTACAACGCAGGAACTATCAGGGCAGAAGTAGGCAATATTGGTACGCTTCCTTTTAGTGCAGGTTTCTCGGGACCTGGTTTGCGGTTTGGAGTCTGTTTGGGCTACGCTTTCTAACAAAAATCAAAATATTTTTCTATGTATTCCTACGAATATCCTCGTCCTGCCCTTACGGTCGATTGTGTGATTTTTGGACTTGACAAACACACACTTAAAATTTTATTAATTCAACGTGCCAAAGAACCTTTTGCGGGTTCTTGGGCATTTCCTGGGGGCTTTGTCGATATGGACGAAACTACCGAAAACGCCGCTAAGCGCGAATTGGAAGAAGAAACGGGTATACAAGATATGTTTTTGGAACAACTTTATACCTTCAGCAAAGTAGATAGGGATCCGCGCGGGCGAGTAGTCAGTGTGGCGTATTATGCCCTCGTCAAAATGCAAGATTACAAAATAAGCGCCGCAGACGATGCCCAAGATGCTCGGTGGTTTGCCGTAGATCAGCTTCCGCCTTTGGCTTTCGACCATCAGGATATTTTCAGCGTAGCTATGGAACGTTTGCGCGGAAAACTGCGCTATCAACCCATTGGTTTTGAGTTACTTCCCGAAAAATTTACCCTTAGCCAAATCCAAGATTTATATGAGGCAGTCTTAGGAAAAAAATTGGACAAGCGGAATTTTCGCAAAAAAATACTAAGCATGAACCTACTTGTCGATTTGCAAGAAAGACAAAAAGGCGTAGCGCACCGTTCCGCCAAGCTGTACCAGTTTGACCGAAACAATTACCTTGCCTTGCAAGAAAAAGGCTTTGTATTCGAAATTTAAGCATTTTTTTTATCGTATAACGAACATTCTTGTTCGTTTCTGTGGCGAACAAGAATTTGAAAAATTAGCAAACTAAAGCAAGTCTGACCGTAGGTCTGACGTTTAAATACTACTTTTTTCGTGCGTCAGACCTACGGTCAGACTTTAATTGCGTAAGTTCTAAAGGTTTATTTTTATGATCAATCTTAGGACTTACGCATTTTGCTCGTAATTGCTCAAAAATAACATTTTTTGAAAAAAATGTTATTTTTATAAACTCTTGATAATCAAGAACTAACAGTTCTTAAAGAACTGTTAGTTCTAAAAATTGCGTAAGTTCTAAAGGTTTATTTTTATTGATCAATCTATTTAATTTTTTTTTAAACTATGAAAAAAACAAGTCAAATTATTCTTTTTTTGCTTTTTTCAGCCTTTTCGAACCCTATCTTTGCCCAAGCCGATGCCGATAAAATTTTGGGCGTTTGGTTGGCAGAATCCAAAGATGGCAAGATCGAAATTTACAAAACAGGTTCGAAATATTATGGAAAACTCGTTTATGTAAAGCCCAATGAGGACGGTACTGCCCCAAAAGACACCAAAAACCCCGATGCGAAACTCCGTTCGCGCGTTTTGGAAGGTACGGAAATTCTGAAAGATTTTGTGTATGATGAGGGCGAATGGGAAGACGGTACTATTTACGACCCGCAAAGCGGCAAAACCTATAGCTGCGAAATGACTTTGGGCAAAGAGGCTAAAACCTTGAATATCAGAGGTTACGTAGGCGTGAGTTGGCTGGGACGAACTTCGGTTTGGACAAAAACTGAAAAATAAAATTTGGAAAATAGGTAAAACTATATTACCTTTGCGTTTTGAAAATTACCTTAAAATTTCTATATTTTATTCTCCTCATGATCACAGTAACCATCAAAGACAATGAGTCTATAGACAAGGCTCTAAAACGTTTTAAGAAAAAATTTGAAAAAGCAGGCGTTTTGAAAGAATTGCGCGGCAGAAGCTATTTTGAAAAACCATCAATTTCGCGCCGTCAGCAAGTTTTGAGAGCCGCTTACCGCCAAAAAATGTATTCAGGCGATAATTTATAATCAAGCCCTCGCGCTTTTTATTATTCGGAATGATTGTTTTAGTTTAAAACCTCTTACAGAGAGGTTTTTTTTTTGTAAAAAAATGAATATCTTTACGCCCTTGCAAATCAATCTATTTTCAGCATAATTTTCTACAATATGGAACCTGTTATTTTGATCATTGCGGTTACGGCAATTATTTCGAGTGCTATAGTTCGGTACAAAAAATTGGATTTGGAAAAGGAAAAACTCAAATATTTGCACCCCGTTTCGGCAGATTCGGCAGAGGTACTCCTGCTTCGCAAAGAATTAGAGGCATTGAAAAGCCAAATTTCGAACCTCGAACTGATAGTAACGGACAATCAATATGCCCAATTACCCACTACCCAAACCTCAACTTTGATCGATACCATCGAAAAACTCAACCGAAGGATTATTGAGATGGAAAGAAATAATGTCAAAAAAGCAGAATAAGACAATGAGAAATAATATCATTGAACTTATTTTCGAAATTGTTAAAAACAAGAACGCTTTTGACATTATCGAGGAAAACTTGCTCAAATTTTCTAAAGAATTGCTTGCCGAAAATATCATCGAATGCGGAATCTTGCCCGAAGCCTTTGATCATGATAGTTCAGAGGAAAAATTATGGGCTAAATATTCGGATATTATATTGGCAAAAGCACTTAGTTTTTTGGAAATTCCTTCGGAAGTTTTGCGAACAAGAGGCAATTCGGCTGATGTTTTTGGTAAAAACCAAAATTATTCTGTGGTGGGTGATGCCAAGACTTTTCGCTTAAGTAGAACCGCTAAAAATCAAAAAGATTTCAAAATCAAAGCCTTAGATGATTGGCGAAAAGCGAATAATTATGCCGTTTTAGTTGCACCGCTTACACAATACCCGCAGCGAAAAAGCCAAATTTATGAGCAAGCTATCGAAAAGAATGTAACGCTAATTTCTTACACACATTTGAGTTTTTTGCTCAATTTTTTCCAAAAAAAGCAGGATTTAAAACCACTTTGGGAAACAGGAAATCGTTTGAAAAAGCAATATTCCATTTCGGAATACCAAAATTCGCAAAATTATTGGACTGAAATTGACCAAATAATTTGCAAAATTGTGAATAAAAATCAAATGGATTTGCAATTTTATAAGAATTTTGAAATCCAAAAAACTCAAGAAATTGGACAAGAAGGGATTGGTTTTTGGCAAGCTAAAATCAAGGAATACAAGGCTTTAAGCCAAAAAGAAGCTGTTGAAAGACTCATTAAGTCTGAAAAAATAGAAGCAAAAATCAAAACCATTCAAAAAGCAATGCAGGACTTAGCAAGTTAGCTATTTTTTGGTAAATTGCGACAAATTAAATCCCATGAATACTGATTTTTTGAACAAAATTACCTGCGGCGATTGTCGAGATTTTTTACCAAAAATGGACAAGGAAAGTATCCATCTTTTTTTGTCGGACATTCCCTACGGAATTAATCTGGACGAGTGGGACGTTTTGCATAATAATACCAATTCGGCACTGTTGGGAAGGTCGCCCGCGCAAGAGGGCAAAAATGGCTTCAAACGGCGAGGGAAACCCATTAATGGTTGGTCATCGGCTGATCGAAATATTGGTAAAGAATACGAGGCTTGGTGTGCTACTTGGGCTGATCAACTTTTTCCTTTGATGAAAGAAGGCGCAAGTGCTTTCGTTTTTGGGGCAAGGCGGACTTTGCATAGGGTAATTAATGCTTTTGAGGATAGTGGTTTTTTGCTAAAAGATGTCTTGGCTTGGAAAAAAACTTCGGCACACCACAGGGCGCAACGCCTGAATATTGTGCTGAAAAACAGAGGTTTAGAAAAAGAATTGGACGAGTGGGAAGGTTGGCGTTTGGGCAATTTAGCACCCATTTATGAACCGATAGCTTGGTTTTTTAAACCTTATAAAATTACGATTACGGACAATATTTTGAAAAATGGTGTGGGTGCGATCAATACCGAAATTTGCAAAATAAATGAGCTAAGTCCTACCAATTTATTAGAATTTGGTTTTGCTGAAAAGGAAGAAAAATACCACGAAGCCCAAAAACCTTTGGCTTTGATTGAATTTTTGATCAAACTTACGACCAGAGAAAACCAAATTGTATTGGATACTTTTATGGGAAGCGGAACAACGGCATTGGCAAGCCAAAACCTAAACCGCAATTTTATTGGTTTCGAAATAAGTGAAAAATATTGTGAAATTGGCGATTTTCGCCTAAAAAATGAAGAAAATAATCAAATACCTGAAAACCCTAAACCTCAAGTTACTCTGTTCTGATTTTTGGGTTAAATAAATATTGAAAATTGATTATTGTTTTGAAAATATTACCTTTGTATTTGTAAATTTAAAAATATTCATAATGCAAAATATAACAAAAGCACTTAACAAGTTTAATGCTCCCTATTATGAAACTACAAATGGTGTAGCTTACTTAGGTGATAGTTTAGATTATTTGAAATTAATTCCTGATAATAGTGTAAATCTTATTTTGACTTCTCCGCCTTTTGCTCTTACAAGCCAAAAAGAATATGGTAATAAAAGTTCGATAGATTATGTAGATTGGTTTTTGGATTTTGGAAAAGAATTTTATCGTATTTTAAAGCCTGATGGCTCTTTTGTGGTGGATTTGGGTGGTGCTTATTTGCCAGGTTTTCCTGTTCGAAGTTTGTATCAATACGAATTGCTTATTCGATTGGTTAAAGAAGTAAATTTTCATTTGGCACAAGAATTTTTTCACTATAATCCAGCCCGACTTCCTGCACCTGCGGAATGGGTTAATGTAAGACGAATAAGGGTAAAAGATTCTGTAAATTTAGTTTGGTGGCTTTCAAAAACAGAATATCCCAAAGCCGACAATCGAAAAGTGCTTAGACCGTACAGTGATGCGATGAAGCAGTTGTTAAAAAAAGGTTATAAAGCTAAAATGCGTCCAAGCGGTCATAATATAACCAATAAATTTAATAAGGAAAATGAGGGTTCTATTCCGCCAAACATATTGGACAATCTTGAGGAAGAAACAAGTAATGTTTTGGAATTGGGCAATAATGAATCTAATAGCAAATACATGATGAAATGTAAAGAAGCGGGCATAAAACCACACCCAGCCAAATTTCCGATACGTTTTGCTGATTTTTTTATCAAATTTTTAACAGAAGAAACCGACATTGTCTTAGACCCTTTTGCAGGTTCGAATACAACAGGATTTGCCGCCCAAAGTAACAGCAGACATTGGATTTCTTTTGAAAAAGACGAATTATATTTAAAAGGCAGTCTGTTTAGATTTCAAGAAGAACCTTCTATTTTTGATTTAAAAACACCAATCCTAAACGGAAATGGCAGTATATAGAAAAGATGAATTATTAAATTTGATAGAGCAAGCCATTCAGGAATCTGAATGGAATGTTCTTTATCTATCCGATCAACACCCTTTCCGAATAAAGATTTATAATAGGGAAGAAAGCTATTTTCTTAAAATTTTTATTTGGAATTTAACACATGGCGGAGGTCATAAACGCGCCGTCAATGAGTATAGAATACAAGTAAAAGTAGATGAGTTTGCCCCTGAAATTGGGTATAAATCCCTTATTTTAGGTTATTGGGTTGATATGGAAATTTTTGCAGGTTTTGATTTTTCAAAACATATTGGGATACCAGGTTATTCTTCATCAATGCAAATCAAGGAAGAAAATTTAAGGAAAGCCCATATTTATGGTTTTTCAGCCTGTGATAAAGGTAATCAAGAAATAGCCATTGCTTTTCGTCCCGATTTTTTTGTAGAATATGTGCGTAATTTAGAACAATTCCACAATTATGGGACAGCGCAACAAGATTTTAGGATACTTGAAGAAATTACGGAACAAAAAATAGAACTAAACAATGAAGTTTTACAAAAAATAGCCGAACCTCGCCAAAAAACATTGATCACGATCAATAAAAAACTAAGAGATAATAGTTTTAAATCACGAGTTTTAACTGCTTATAATCACAGATGTGCCGTTTGTAATATTCAACTAAAATTAGTCGATGCCGCCCATATTTTGCCTGTAAGTTACGAAACCTCGACAGATGAAACAAGAAATGGTATTGCCTTATGTGCCTTGCACCATAGGGCTTATGATGCTTCTTTGATTACATTTGGCGAAAAATATCAAATTTTACATAATACAGCTAAAATGAAAAAGTTAGAAAATATAGGACACGATGGCGAAATGAAAAGATTTATGAAAGATTTAAGACCATTTATTAATATTCCACCCGCCATTCAGGACAGACCGCATATCGAATACATACAAAAAGCGAACGAAATACGTGGTTGGAAATTATAAAACCTCAAGCCACCCTATTCTAATCTCGTAAAAAAAAACGCAAACTATGCCACATACCGAGCAAGATTTCGATCAACTCAATCCTAAAGATTTCATTATTATCAAAGGGGCGCGGGTTAATAACCTCAAAAGCCTTAGCGTAGCGATCCCCCGCAACCGCCTTGTTACCATTACGGGCTTGTCGGGTTCGGGAAAGTCCTCTTTGGCTTTCGATACGCTGTTTGCCGAAGGGCAACGAATGTATGTCGAGAGTTTGAGTGCCTATGCGCGTCAGTTTTTGGGGCGCATGGAAAAACCCGAAGTCGATTATATCAAAGGCATTTCACCTGCGATTGCCATCGAGCAGAAGGTCAATACCCGCAATCCGCGCTCGACCGTAGGCACTACGACCGAAATTTACGATTACATGAAATTGCTTTTTGCCCGAATTGGCAAAACTTTTTCGCCTATTTCAGGTGAATTGGTGCAAAAGCATACCGTTACGGACGTAATCGATTTCCTGCATACACTTCCCGATGGCACGCGCTTTTTGGTGCTTTGTCCTTTGGTTTTGGGCGAAAATAGGACTTTGATTGAGGAGTTAAATATTTTATTGCAAAAAGGTTTTACAAGAATTGCCCTAAAAGGTGAAATTAAAACGATTGAAGATTTGCTTTTGGGTGAAACCAAATCTTTAGAAAATGAACAGGTCTTTATTTTGATCGACCGCAATGTGGCTAAAGCGAATGACGAAGAAAACGATTACCGATTAGCCGACTCGGTGCAAACCGCATTTTATGAAGGAAAAGGCAAATGTTTGATTTCGGTTTTACCAAAAGAAAAAGGCAATTCGAATACGGAATATGAGTTTTCGGAAAACTTCGAGGCGGACGGCATGAGTTTCGAAATTCCCACGATCAATTTTTTTAGTTTTAATAATCCCTACGGAGCTTGTCGCCGTTGCGAAGGTTTTGGGAACGTTTTGGGCATTGATCCCGATCTGGTCATTCCCGACAAAACACTTTCGGTCTATGAAGGCGCTATCGCCCCTTGGAGAACCGATAAAATGAACGAGGAATGGTTACGCCCCTTGGTGATGCGAGCAATGGATTTTGATTTCCCGATCCACCGCAGTTATAACGAACTTACGCCTGCCGAACAAGAGCTACTTTGGACAGGAAATCGCTATTTCTTGGGTTTAAACCAATTTTTTGCTTTTTTGGAAGAACAAGCACACCAAATAAAATACCGCGTCATGCTTTCGCGCTACAGAGGGCGAACCGTATGCCCCGACTGCAAAAGTACCCGTTTGCGAAAAGATGCCCAATACGTCAAAATTGGCACAAAATCGATTGTAGATGTAGTTCTTTGGCAAGTTTCTGATGCTATTTCGTTTTTTAATGAACTCAAATTGACTGATTTTGAGCAAAAAGTGGCGCAAAGGATTTTGATCGAAATCAAAAACCGATTGCATTATTTACAGAAAGTAGGGTTGGGCTATTTGACTCTTAACCGTTTGACTTCTACGCTTTCGGGCGGAGAGTTTCAGCGCATCAAATTGGCGACTTCTTTGGGTAGTGCCTTGGTTGGTTCGATGTATATTCTCGATGAACCAAGTATTGGTTTGCACCCACACGACACGCAAAATCTGGTCGAAGTGCTGAAAAACCTGCGAGATTTGGGAAATACGGTCATTGTGGTCGAACACGAGGAAGAAGTAATCCGACAAAGTGATCAGATTATCGACATTGGGCGAGATGCAGGCGCGCATGGCGGAAATTTGATTTTTCAAGGGACTTTAGCCGAATTGATTAATTCAGATTGCTATACAGCGGAATATATGACAGGCAGACGGCAGATCGAAGTGCCGAAAGTTCGTAGAAAATGGAATAAATACATCGAGGTTCGCAACGCTTGTGAAAATAATTTAAAAAATGTAAATGTCAAATTCCCTTTACACGCTTTTACGGTCGTTACGGGCGTTAGCGGATCGGGAAAAACGACTTTGATCAAAAGGGTTTTGTACCCTGCTTTGGCGAAACACTTGGGGACGGGCTATGCAGGCGAAAGTGGAAAATTTGAAAAATTGGGAGGTAACTTAAACAGTATCAACCAGATAGAACTGATCGACCAGAACCCCATCGGCAAATCTTCGCGCTCCAATCCTGTAACCTACATCAAAGCCTATGATCATATTCGGGATTTATTTACCAAACAAGCGCTTGCCAAACAACGTAGCTACAAACCCTCGATGTTTTCGTTCAATTCGGAAGGCGGGCGCTGCGAAGTGTGTCAAGGCGAGGGCGTGGTAAAGATCGAAATGCAGTTTATGGCGGATATTTTCTTGAAATGCGAGGGTTGTAACGGCAAACGTTTCAAACAAGAAGTGTTGGACATTACGTATAAAGAAAAAACTATTTCCGATATTTTGGATTTAACGATTGAGGAAAGTTTGGACTTTTTCAAAGAAATGCCTCGAATAGCCGAAAAATTGCGCCCTTTGGCGGAAGTAGGTTTGGGTTATGTAAAACTTGGGCAATCGTCCTCTACGCTTTCGGGTGGCGAAGCGCAAAGGGTAAAATTAGCCTCTTTTTTGGGCAAAGGAAACCCCAATCAGCACATTTTATTCATTTTTGACGAACCTACGACAGGTTTGCATTTCCACGATATTCATAAATTATTGACCGCCATGAACGCCTTGGTCGAGCAGGGAAATACGGTTTTGGTGATCGAACACAACATGGAAATAGTCAAAACAGCCGATTGGATCATAGATTTAGGGATCGAGGGCGGCGACAAAGGTGGAAATTTATGTTTCGAAGGCACACCCGAAGACATGGCGAAATTGGAAAATAACCTAACTGCGAAATATTTGAAGGAAAAAGTTTAAAAAAATTGCTGACAAGCAAAATATAATGATAATGGAAAATAAATAAGGTATTTTATTTAAAAATTATAAATATTTGCTTACCTTTTCCAAACTAATCAAATCGTAGAAAAAAAATGGAAATTACTATCGTACAAGTTTTGATTTTGCTTGTCTTAGCCGCAGTAGGGCTTATCAGTTTTACCTATTTTGTTCCAGTCAATCTTTGGATAACCGCCGTTTTTTCGGGGGTTCGGGTGAGCCTTTTTGACCTGATCGGGATGCGTATTCGCAAAGTTCCGCCCCGCATCATTGTCGAGTCACTTATCACCTCTACCAAAGCGGGTTTGAAAGATATTACTACCAACGATCTCGAAACACATTACTTGGCAGGAGGGCGTGTGCCTTCGGTCATAAAAGCCCTGATTTCTGCCGACAAAGCCAATATTGCCCTTGCTTTCAAACAAGCCGCCGCCATCGATTTGGCGGGGCGTGATGTATTTGAAGCAGTCCAAATTTCCGTAAATCCGCAAGTAATTTCTACTCCTGCGGTTGCCGCAGTTGCTCAAGATGGTATCCAGTTGATTGCCAAAGCTTTAGTAACCGTTCGTGCCAACATCGACCAGTTGGTCGGTGGTTCAGGCGAAGAAACCATCTTGGCAAGAGTAGGGGAAGGGATCGTAACCTCTATTGGTTCGTCCGCTTCGCACAAAGAAGTATTGGAAAATCCTGATAAAATATCCAAAATCGTCTTGGCAAAGGGCTTAGACACAGGAACAGCTTTTGAAATTCTGTCGATTGATATTGCCGATATTGATGTAGGCGAAAATATTGGTGCAAAATTACAAATCGAGCAGGCCAATGCTGATCTGAAAATTGCTGAAGCCAAAGCCGAAGAACGTAGAGCTATGGCGGTTGCCGTTGAGCAAGAAATGAAAGCCAAAACCCAAAATGCAAGGGCAAAAGTGGTAGAAGCCGAAGCCCAGATTCCATTGGCAATAGCCGAAGCCTTCCGATCAGGTAATTTGGGAATTATGGATTACGAACGTTATAAAAACCTAAAGGCTGACACTGAAATGCGCTTAGGAATTGCAGAGGTAGGCAAGGATCAGAAACTACCGCCTGCAAAATAAATGTATAGGTATTACCGTTTAACTAACAAAAATAAGTAAAAAATCGTATCTTTGCAAAAAAGGAGGTATCTATGCTCTTATTTTCAGGAATGGCTGTGCATGAATTTATGGAGAAATTTAGCACCAATG
>JAAFHK010000077.1 GCA_013297565.1 Cytophagales bacterium | reverse complement strand
CATTTTTTATCAGGTTTTAGACCAATTTTCGGAACTCGTCCGTTTTTTGGTGATTTTTAAGGGTGCAAAGCTACGCAAATTATTATTTTTTCCAAAGTATTATTGCTATTTTTGCACATAATAATTTTAAGCAAACAACAATATGCGTAGTCTGGGTAAATATTTGCTTTTTATGTGGCGAACAGTAACCAATCGCGAACCTTTGCGGGTTTATTGGCAACTTTATATCGATGAATGTATGCTCATTGGTATCGATTCGCTGATTATTGTGGTCATTACTTCTACTTTTATTGGGGCAGTTACGGCAGTCCAAACCACCGCCAACCTCACCAGTCCTTTCATTCCGCTTTCGATTATTGGCATGATGGTGCGTGATATGACCATTTTAGAACTTGCCCCTACGGTTACGGCAATCGTTTTTGCGGGAAAGGTCGGTTCTAATATTGCGGGGCAATTAGGCACTATGCGGATTACTGAACAGGTTGACGCGCTGGAGGTAATGGGGATTAATTCGGCATCTTATTTGGTTTTGCCCAAAGTATTGGCTTCAGTAACTTTATACCCTGTTTTAGTGATTCTGGCGGCATATTTGTCGATAGCGGGCGGTTATTGGGCGGGAGTTTTAAGTGAAATTTATACTTCGGAACAATATATTTATGGAGCAAGGCTTGATTTTAAGCCCTTCAATATTATTTTTATGCTTACCAAATCTCTGGTTTTTGCTTTTTTGGTTGCTACTATTTCTGCCTACAAAGGTTATCATACACAAGGCGGGGCTTTGGAGGTTGGTATTTCGAGTACAAAAGCCGTTACAAACAGTTGTATTGCAATCCTCATTTCGGATTATTTATTGGCAGAATTAATGACATAAAGTTTAAACGCACTAAAAAAACCCTAAATTATTGAAATTTAGGGTTTTTTTGTTAAAAAGTGGGACCACAAGGATTCGAACCTTGGACCCTCTGCTTGTAAGGCAGATGCTCTGAACCAGCTGAGCTATGATCCCTTTTGTTATTTTTTCTCTGTATCAGATTGACAGTGCAAAGGTAAGCACATTTTTAGAACTTCCAAATATTTGTGTAAATTTTTTTTATTTTTTTTATATCATATAAAAAAATGCCAAAATTTTAAAATCTTATGGGTTTTGTTGAATAGGATTTTGTTAGCAAAAAATAATTTGTAAATTGCAAAAAAATAAAATACTGAAAAGATGAGTAAAATTAATCCTAAAATAGATTTAGTATTCAAAAAACTCTTTGGCTCGGAGGAAAACAAAGACATTCTTTTGTCTTTGATCAATGCCGTTTTACCTGAAAACCAACAAATTACGGAACTAAGCATTAAAAACCCGTATAATGTATCGGATTATGCCGAAGGCAAGCTATCTATATTGGACATCAAAGCCGAAGATGCACAAGGTAATCTGTATGATATTGAAATGCAAATTAAAGGGACAACTTTTTATGGACGGAGGACTTTATACTATTGGGCGAAAATTTTTGGTTCTCAATTGGATTATATAACCGAAGAGGAAGTAAAAAAGAAAGAAAAAAGAGGCAAATCTTATACCGATTTGAACAAATGTATTGTCATTAGTTTGATGGATTTTGAGTTTTTTAAGGACGACCGCTATCAGCGCTGTTTTATGCTAAAAGATAGAGAAACAAATGAAACGCATACAGATTTGAATTATTTAGACTTGTATTTTGTCGAGTTGGAGAAGTTTGAAAAGAAGCATAAAAATGTAAAAAGTTTGTTGGACAGGTGGATAAAGTTTTTGAATAATGCAGATTTTTATTCTCAAACGGCTTTGCCCGAAGAATTGGCAGAGATAGAGCAAATTAGGAAAGCAAGCCAGAGATTGGAGGTGATGTACTTGGACAAAAAAGAGCGCGAATATTACGATTCGCAACAAAAACGTTATCTTGACGAAACTTCAAGAATACAAGAGGCAGTCGAAAAAGCAGTAGGCGAGGCGGTCGAAAAAGCAGTGGGCGAGGCAGTCGAAAAAGCAGTAGGCGAGGCGGTCGAAAAAGCAGTAGGCGAGGCAGAGTTGAGCAAACAAACTGAAATTGCTAAAAAACTTATCAAGCGAAACTTATCTAATGCCGATATAGCAGAGGATACAGGTTTGACGCTTGAACAAATAAATGAACTCCGTAAAGAAACAAAATAACATGATTTACCTATGATTGCTCAATACAGACAACAGTTTAATCAAAAATATTCCGAAGCTAAGTACCAAGCCATGCTCGATAGTATGACGGCGGATTATGGTTTTAAAATAGATTTTAAGATTTGTGAAACGCCCATTTTTATTGGCAATGAGTTGAAAGATGAACTCATACAAGCGGCGCAAATCATTCTTAGTCAGGCACTTAGCGCTGAATACGTGAAACAAATGCCTCATGCTATTCCGCCCCAATGTTTTGTTCCGAACGATACCGCCATGCCCACTTTTATGGTCGTAGATTTTGCGATTTGTAAGGATCAAACGGGGAATTTTTTGCCACAACTTATTGAACTACAAGGCTTTCCTTCTTTGTTTGGGTATCAATACTACCTAAGCCAAAAATTCAAGGAATATTTTGGGATTGGGGAAAATATGACCGCTATGTTGGGAGGGCATACCGAACAAACTTATCTTGAAACACTACGAAGGGTTATTTTGGAAGATAACGATCCTGAAAATGTGGTGGTGATGGAAATAGAACCCGAAAAACAAAAAACTCGAATCGATTTTGAGGTTACGGCTCGGCTTTTGGGTATGCCTGTGGTTTGTTTGACAAAAATACGAAAACAAGGAAATCGCCTTTTTTATGAAAAAAATGGCAAATTGATCCCTATTCATCGGATTTACAATCGAGTTATTTTTGACGAACTCGATGCCCGAAAAGACCTCAAACCCGAGTTTGATATGCGGCAAGAGGCAGATATGAGCTGGGCAGGACACCCGAATTGGTATTTCAAATTGAGCAAATATACCTTGCCGTTTTTGGACAATAAATACGTCCCTAAAACCCAATTTCTTGACAAAATCAAAGAAATTCCTGAAGATTTAGAGAATTATGTCCTCAAACCTTTGTACTCTTTTGCGGGTGCGGGCGTAAAATTTGATGTGATTCGGGCAGATATTGATCGGATTGCTGCTGATCAGAGGCATAATTTTATTTTGATGCGAAAAGTGCAGTATGTTCCTGTGATCGAAACGCTTGATGTACCCGCCAAAGCCGAAGTTCGTCTGCTATTTGCTTACGATCAAGGACAAATAAAACTCCTTACCAATTTGGTTCGTTTGAGCAAAGGGCAAATGATTGGGGTGGATTTTAACAAAGATAAAACTTGGGTAGGCGGAACGGTTGGTTTTTTTGAAAGATCGTAAGGAAAATAGTATATGCAAACGGAACGTAAAGTGTTGTATTTCAGGCGATTCGGAATCCTGACGATTATTGCCATTTATTTATTGATTGCTGTAGGTGGTTTGGTGCGGAGTACAGGATCGGGCATGGGTTGTCCTGACTGGCCTCGTTGTTTTGGGCAATGGATTCCTCCGACTGCCGAAACTGAACTGCCAACTGATTACAGAGAGGTTTTTGTAAAAAACAGGCAAGAAAAAAATGCCAAATTTGTAAAACTTTTGCAATTAGTAGGTTTTACGGAATTTGCCGAAAAAGTAAATTCCGATCCGAAAGTGGCTGAATCTGAACCTTTTAATGCCCTTAAAACTTGGATCGAATACCTCAATCGGGTATTTGGCGTTTTGGTAGGTTTTTTTATTTTGCTCACTTTTGTATTTTCTTTTATTTATATCTCGACCGACCGAAGTATTGTTTTTTTGAGTGGTTTGGGGCTTTTTCTGGTCATTGTGCAGGGCATTTTAGGGGCTTTTGTGGTCTATACCAATCTGCTACCTTCCATGATCACTGCCCACATGATTTTGGCTTTGGTAATTGTCGGGGTTCTGATCGAGGCAATTTTTAGGACATATCCTAAAAAACGATTCCTTCATTATGATGATAAATTCTTGATAATCAGTGGTTTGCTGGGTGTTTTGGGTTTGTCCCTTTTGCAAGTAGTCTTGGGAACGCAGGTGCGCGAAGCCGTAGATGCGGTTTCGAGTGCCTTGAACTATCAGAATCGCGAAACGTGGATCGATCAGTTAGGTTTGGCTTTTTATATTCATCGTTCTTTTTCGATAGTCGTTTTGCTTGGTAATGCCTATTTGATTTATCTTTTTTTCAAAAAAACAAAAATCATTTTATTACAAAATTGGGCAAAAATATTGGGCATTTTATTATTGATCGAAATACTAACAGGCGTAATTTTGTCCTATTTGGCGCTTCCTGCTTTTATGCAACCTGTCCATCTCTTGCTCGCTTCTTTGATTTTTGGAGTCCAATATTGGCTTTTAAGGCTGTGTAAATAGCATAATTTTTATTCGTATCTTTGCAATAAGCGCCTGAATAAAAGTATTTATATATTTTGTAACATAGGCTTTAGCCTGTGAAGTATTTGATTTTCAACAAGTTAGATTCCAACACAGGCTAAAGCCTATGCTACAATTTTCTTTGTCTTAGTGCTTAGGAACAAAAAAAAGAAAAAAATGCAATTCGCCGACATCAAAAATGACATTGCTTTTCGCAAAATATTTGGCAACGAAAACAAAACCGAAATTTTGATTTCGTTTTTGAATGCTGTGCTAAAATTGGAAGGGTTAAGAAAAATTATTTGGGTAGAAATTATGAACCCCTATCAAGTGCCGATTGTGCTTGGGGCAAAATCTACGATTTTGGACGTAAAAGCCAAAGACGAGGCTGGAAACGAATATATTGTCGAGATGCAGGTTACAGACAAAATTGGTTTCGCCAAAAGAGTCGTTTATTATACCGCCAAGTCTTATTCGGCACAGCTCAACGTTGGTGAGGATTATAACAAACTCAAACCCACTATTTTTATTGGTATTCTGAACTTTGAGTTTTTGGAAAATCCACATTATTTATCAAGGCATTTGATTTTGGATGCCCAAACCCACGAACACAAATTGAAAGATTTGGATTTCAACTTTATCGAACTGACTAAATTTGATAAGAAAGAGGAAGACTTGGAAACATTGGTAGATAAATGGGTTTATTTTATCAAAAATGCGGAAAGCTTAAGCATATTTCCTGCAAATTTGGACGATGAAGGGCTTAAAAGTGCTTACACAGAGGCAGACCGCCACCTTTGGACAAAAGCAGATTTGGAGGCTTACGAGTACGCACAGATGCGAGAAACAGATGAAAAAGCAAGAGAAATGCTGGTGGAGCAGAAAGCAGAATTTCGTAAACAGATTGAAATTGCGAAAAATTTTATTGCACTAAATTTGGACAATGCCACTATTGCTAAGGGAACAGGTTTAACACAAGATCAAATAGAGGCTTTACGCAAAGAAAAGCATTGAAAATTTCTCTAAACGAGATATTTTATTTTCCCAAGACAATTTCCTCAATGGTCTGAACGGTATGATCATGGTAATCGATTTGCAAGGCTTGGGCGTTTTCGATCCAATGTTTCAAAGTTTCGGGAAAATTCTGATCTATTTTTCGGACAATCTGCACCCCTATTCTCCGTAGGGCTTCCGCATTGCAAAGCTGTTCGTACTGTCCCATAATAGGCAATGCCATGACTTTTTTGCCCAGAAAAATAGCTTCGGCGGGAGCTTCGAAACCTGCTCCTGTGATCAATCCTGCGCAGGTTTGCAAACTTTCGGTAAAGGTTTGGTGATGAACAGGAAAAATTTTGATGTTTGGTTTCTGGTGCGCGCTTTCTTGGTTTTTGGTATGTTTGGAAAAAATATGAAATTCGGCATCTATTTTTTCCAAAGCCTTGATAACAATAGAATCGTGATAATGAGGCAAATAAAGCGTAAAATGCGTACCATTTTTTGGCTCTAATTGTCTGATTTCCCTGCGAATAATGGGTTTTTTAATAAAGGTATCGAACTCGTCAAAGTGCAAACCGACTGCTGAAGTGCTTGGGGCATAATATTTAAGCACAGTCGAACCTATTGGGTCGAAAACATCGGGCTTGGGGACTTTTGGAGAAAGAAAAGCAGATTGATGGCTAAAAGCCACACAAGGTTTGTTTTTGAGTTTGCAAGCGTAGGCGGTGATAAACTCGAAATCATTGATTATCAGGTCATAAGCCTCGACAGGAAAATCCCGTACTTCTTGCATCACCTGTCGGTAGCCCGCCCTTGTACCAGTCTGCCAATAATCCACGCTTCCCTTCGAGGTATAGTACATGGTTAGCCCTTCGCTTCGGTACTTGATGGGGCATGGGAGTTCGACTTGCGAATTTTTGCCACTTAAAAAAACGTCCAAATCGCCGTATTTTTCCAAAATGGGTAGTATTTCCCTTGCTCGGCTTACGTGTCCGTTGCCTGTGCCTTGAACGGCGTATAATATTTTCATTCGAAATTTGGTAAGCACTCTATTTGTGGCAAAGGAAAAAAGAATTTAAGCATTTTTTCTTTTTAGTGGGTTAATTAATCATTAAGAGTATGTTTCTACAGTTTTTATTCTTTTTTTCCTTTTAATAAAAGTATAATTTCCTTTAAATTGCTATTTTCTTGTTCCAAAAAGCCAATTTTTTCTTTCAAAAATGTATTTTCTTGGGCAAGCATCTGATCAGAGCATATTTGATAATGTGAGTTATTTCCAATATTTCCGATCAAAGAATTGGTATTATGGCTAATGTGCTTTTCACCATAAGCGATCAAGTCTTGTAAGGACGCGCCCAAAGCATGAGAAATTAGCTCTAACCTCGAATAAGGTACATCAGTTTCATCACGTTCTATTTTCCATAACCTTGAGAAGTAGTCATGTTCAAACGATCCGCCATTTCTTCCTGCGAAATTCCTAATCTTTTACGAAAAAAAGTGATTTTTTCTCCTATTGTCATTAACATACAAAATTGGTTTATATATTGAAACTATTGGTTTGCGTGTGAAACTATTAATCTCTTGTGCAAAATTAAAAATTTTAAGAATTTTGTAGCAAGAAAAACGAAATATTTTTTCTTTGCGGAAGCCGAAAAGCAAAAGAGTAGGCGATTTATCATAAAATTTTAAAATAATCATGAAAAAAAATTTAATTTTATCATTCGTTTTTTTGTCTTTTACAACTTTGTTTTATGCTTGCCAAAAAGATGAAATTGCAGTGGAAACTCCTACCGAAGTAACACTTTGGGCTGGTGAGAAAATAACACTTAATGCACAAGAATTAAAGGCTTCAGAAGTTTTGTTAAAAAACGAGGATTTTAGAAAATGGATCGGTCTAAATGATGAATTACATGGGGAGGTTTTTACCAAATTAACTACCATGACAAAAGAAGAACGTAATGTAATCATTCAAAAACATAGAACTGCAAAATCTTCTTTTGCCGAATTTTGCCAAGAATTTGTTTCAGAAAACACCTTTACAACTTGGCAAAATGAGAAAATTAAAACTTTGACAAATTTACAAACTAATCGTAATTTTGTGAATGTTAGCGAAAAATCTCTAAAATATGCGATTTTTCGTGCAGGTAGGAATGCAAAAGCACGAATAGAAGGCAATCTACGTATTGAACTTTGTGACATAGAAGCTAATGGGTGCGCATCAGGAGTTTTATCAATGAGTGGTCTTATGGCTAGTTCTGGGATTTCTCTACGTCTTATAATGTCTTTTGAAAGCGCAGGTATGTATGATTGCTGGATGCAAGAAGTAAATTGCCTCAATGGCTAATAAATATTCAACAAAAATGCAAAGTATACAAAATTAAATACCTTGCATTTTTGTACGCTTCAATAATTTTACACCCAAAATCCCATAATTATGAAAATATTCACTGTTTTTATTTCTTTATTTTTATTTTCATTTCAAATTTTAGCTCAAAAGCAGGGAAAAATTGTATACAAAAATCTTTTAAATGAACCAGAAATTAATTTATACACATTATTCCGTCAGGATACAATCATAGAAGTAGCAGAATCGTATTCATCATTCATGAATACCCATAGCACCATGTTACAAATGTATAAAAATGGGCTAAAAGTTTGCTATGCTACACTGAAAAACAATAATAATACCAAAAAGAAAACCGCTATTTACTTCAATCAAAACAATGTAGATAATCGAAAAATGAACATTGAATATTTAGAAGAATATAAAGAAATTTTAGGTTTTAAGTGCCAAAAAGCTAAAATACAGATTTATGTCTATGATTCTGCATATTCCAAAACAATAAAACAAAACATTATAGTGTATTTTACAACAGAAATAAATATACCTGCTTTCAAAGGCTTAAAAGGATTTCCCTTGGAACACTTAGAATCGGTAGAAATAGACGGTCAAGAATATAAAACACATAGTCAAGTCATTGATATTCAGTACAATATACAAATGCCCGAAGTTTTAAACTTTCGAACTCTTTATCCTGATTATGAATTTAAAAATTTTAAAGAGATGCAAAAAAGCAAAAAAGATTGAAAAGAACTATTTTTGCATAATTTTCAAAAAATTATACATTATCAAATTTTGTCATGAAAAACCTACTTTTCACCTTTGGCATTTCCTTAGTTTTCATCTCCTGCGAAAAAATCACTCAAAAATTAAGAGAAACTTATCCTTTAGCTCATAAAAATAATTTTCTTGTCAAACTAAAAGATAGTTTGCTTACCCAAATTCCTGATAATCGTCCTTTATATGAAAGTTTTTTCAAGGAAAGGAATGAAAAAGATACACTAAGTATTTTTGTAAAAAAATTCAAGCAACAAGTTGATACTTTGTTAAAAATCAATCTATTAGCTGATTCTATTGCCTCAACTTGCCAAGCAGAATTGCCCTACGACACACTGAAAAATTCCTTGATTTTGTCCAAATTATTTGCATCTATGCAAAATACAAATACCATGATGACAGACTTGTCCAAAAACAGTCCTAAAACGATAAACATCGAAAAGGAATTGGCGCTTAGTCAAGAATAATGGGACAAAATGCTATTTAAAGGACTCGATAAATTAGCAATTTCTACCATTTTGTTACAACAAAGGGTAACAGTTCTTCACAAAGAGAAGTTAATCTTAAATTTATTGAGCAAAAAAAATGAAAAGTAATTACCTTAAAATCGGAATTTTGCTTGTATTATTTTTGGTACCCCGTTTTATGAAAGGAATGCCTGTACAATACACTATTTTGCCTTTAGTTTTGTGCTATCTTTCAGTTATCAATATTTACGAGATATATAGTAAATATTTACAAGATCAGAATCGCTATTGGCAATACGCACTAATTGGCTTCAATTTAGTTTTTGGTACTTTAGCAGGTTTTCAAATCATTACTCATCTTTTGAGTTTTAATACTTTGCTGGGTTTAATTATCGCATCTGCTTTGCTACACATTGGGTTGATTTACAAATAAAACCTTCCTTTTAAGCCCAATATCGATCTTGAAAACCGTTTGTTCGAACAAATGAAATTAGGAAGTTATCCTTTTTCTTGGTATTTAATCAATAAGGCAAATTGTTAGGACATCAAATGGGTTATATTTCAAGCCAAAAAGAGTAAATTATACAAAAATTACACAAATTAATTGTTTTACGAATTTTTACCACTTAAAAAAACGTCCAAATCGCCGTATTTTTCCAAAATGGGTAGTATTTCCCTTGCTCGGCTTACGTGTCCGTTGCCTGTGCCTTGAACGGCGTATAATATTTTCATTCGAAATTAATATTATTTTTACATTGACCACAGGCTGAAGCCTATGTTACAAAAAACTAAATGACCGAAAAAGCCATTTCCGCTACAGGTTCTGCCTTTTGTTTGCTTGCTCCTGCAGGTTTTGAGGCTTCCGTTTTCTGCCATTCATCATAATAAAACAATTTCCACGCGCCCTCTTGGTATTCCAAAGCCGTTAGGTTTTCGATCCAATCGCCCGAATTGAGGTACATGACCGAACCCTTCGAATTGCTAATTTTTTTGATATTGGGTTGGTGAATATGCCCGCAAACAAAGTAATCATATTTTTTATCAATCGCCAAATCTGCCGCAACTTGCTCAAAATCATTGACATACTGAACGGCTTTTTTGACGCTGTTTTTGATTCGTTTCGAAAAAGACATTCTTCCCCAGCCCATTTTTTCGCAAACATAATTGACCATGCAATTCAAAACTATCAGGGCATCGTAACCCACAGCGCCCAATTTGGCGATCCATTTGGCGTGCTTCATAGTAACATCAAAAACGTCCCCATGGAAAACCCATGCTTTTTCGTTATTATCGAGTTCCAAAACAAGTTTGTTGGCGAGGTGAAAATTGGAAAGATTGATTTCAGGAAGGCGGCGGAGGTGTTCGTCATGGTTGCCAATCAAGTAATGAACTTGAGTGCCGTTGAGCATAAAATTGATAAACTCTTTGATCACTTCCATGTGGCTTTGTCGCCAAAAACTTTTGCTAAAACGCCAAATATCGATAATATCACCGTTTAGGATCAGGGTTTTGGGTTTGATGCTTCGCAAATAATCGAGCAGTTGTTCGGCTCTCGATCCGTAAGTTCCCAAATGCAAGTCCGAAATAACTACGACTTCGACTGGGCGTTTTTGATTTGTACTCATATTTTTTTGTTTTTATGTGTATTACAAATCACGCCATTATTTGTGAATAAGGTATGTGCGCTATGTTTTGTTTTTTCGCTTTTTGTTTGATCAAATTGTGATCATTTTCATTTTTGGTTCAAATAAAATTGATTTTTGGGTAATGTATCATGCTCAAATAACAGAAAGAAGGAAATTTTTGGGGTTTGGGTCTAATTTTTTCAAAATTTTTTATCTTTGTAATCTATGAAAACCAAACCAAATCAGCTACTACGTACCTATTGCAAAATGGAGAATACGAAATTATGGCAAAAAACCAAGAAGGTGTACTATACTAAAAACAGCTTTAAAATAAAAAATATTACCTCAATGTATATAGTGTAGCAGAATAGTTTTTTTTCGTATTAGAGTTTATGAATATTCTGTAAAACGCCCTTTATGATGTTTGTAAAACATTGAAAATCAAATTATTAGCATAGAAAAAGTCTATGCTACAGATTTGTTCATAAACTTTATTGTCGCAAATGTATCGTATTTTCGCTGTGCCTTATCTGCTTGGGAAACAAGTATGGGTTGGAATAAAATCAATAATGCAGATCAAACGCTTGAGGACTTGCTAAAACCTTAAAAATAAGTCCTACAATAATTTTATTTTTTATTGACAATTTATTATTTTTTTGATAAATTGTCAATAAATATATTTGAGTTTTTACTTTATAATAAATACCTTGATAAGTATCTCTGCTTAATTAAAGTTTATGAATAAATGCGTAAGGCCCTTTAGGGTGTTTCTAAAATACTGGAAATCAACACATTGGCACACCCTAAAGGGTATGCTACAGAATTATTCATAAACTCTATTATAAGCTGTTTTTTAGAAAAAACTAATGCAACAAACTAACTTTTCAAAGGTTTAAACAAAATTGATAAAACTATTCTAAAAAGATACTATACAAACTTGTTTATAAACTGTGATCATTGCAGGTAATATTTATTGATTTTTAAATTTAAACAGAAATGAAAATAACGTTTCTTATTTTTTTATTGATTATTATATTAATTAATGCCTGCCAAAATACGGAAACAGATAAAGCATTAAATTACTTATCTGACAAAGTTGTTCTTAGCTTAACAGACTCTACCGAAATCCCATTTCAGTATTGTGAAGGTATGATGATGATTGAAGTTGAAATCGATCAAAAATTAGCTAAATTTGTTCTTGATCCGCATCGTACTACTCATTTATTTTCTCTTGACTTTATAAAAAAAGCCAATTTACAAACTACCAAAATCAGTGCAAAATTTAATATAGGGCATACCGAACAAATCAAAATAGGAAAAGCAATTTTTAAGGAAGTGGGTGTTCTGATACCTCAGAAAATAGAAGAACAAATTTTATTAAGTACCTGCTTTTCAGTAGTAGGTGTAATTGGCTCAAATGTTATGCAAATGGGTGCTTGGCAAATAGATTATCAAAATCAAAAAATTACGATTAAACCCAATTTACCTAAACAAGAAAATACGCCTTATTGGGTTGGGAAAAAAGATCAAGCCAAACGTTTCAGTTCCCTCATAAATTTAAGCGGAAAACGTGAGATAATTGTGCGTATGGGAACTTCCAATAAAAGTACAATTAGCCTTCCTGCCCAGATTTTTCATGAAACTCGTAATACTATAAACTATCAAAATCTTGAAAAATACTTGGTTTTTGATACCGAAAATCAGGCAACCGACACAATATACACTGTTTGGATGGATAGTGTCTATACCTATAATTTACTATTTGGAAAAAAAATGTCTTGGACGGATAACCAAACGTGGAAAAAACAAAAAATTGATTTTACAAGTCGCTTAAAATTAAAAGATGGTGGAACAGTGAATAACGGTTTTTGGGAAAATCACATGGTTTGGTGGAGTTCTCAACAAGAAATTATTTATGCCAAGCCAAAACCATATCAAGAAAAATATTTACACGAACTCATTTTCTTGACTTATGGCTTTAAATTGGGTATGCACAATGGAAAAATTATCGTAGTTCGTTTGCGTGAAAATTCCATAGCCGAAAAAGCAGGCTTAAAACTGAAAGATGAAATTTTACAAATAGAGGCTAATACTTTTAAACAAAGCCAAGATTTTTGCCAATTTATACAAATCCAACAATCTTGTGCTAAAACAATGAAAGTAGTAACAGCTACTAAAACGATTGAATTGGCAAAATAATACAACTTTTCGGATTTGAAATATTTAGTCAGGGGGTTGATCAAGGAATAGTTTTTTTGTAAATTTGTGGAAGGAAAATAATAGAAGGCTTTTATGAAAAAACAAATCACCTTAGAAATAGATTATTATGCTGATTGGCTTTTGCTTCTGCAGTTCATAGATCGCTTGCGAATTAGAGTGGTCGAAACTTCGCAAGAAGTAACTGTACGCAATTATAATCCCGAAAGGCTAAAAAAGGCTTTTCAAAAAGCCAAATCTTTGCAAATTTTTCATCAAATTCCAGATTCGGTCGAGTGGCAAAAACAACAAAGAAATGAGTGGGAA
>JAAFHK010000076.1:10044-13181 GCA_013297565.1 Cytophagales bacterium | reverse complement strand
CTATCAAAATAATGACTTGGAATATTTGGTAATTTTATACCAGAAGCATAAAATTATTTTTACGCTGGTGTTTTTAGGTATTTTTGTGGTCGGATTGGCGAATTTGGTTTGGCGTTGGTGGCAAGGCAGAGATATTTTGTATCGAGTGATCGTGTTTAATGTCTTGGTTATTGCCTATTTGTGGCTTTTCAATTACGGAATGCGTTACCAAAAAGGCATTGTTCGTACCGACCGCGTGCTACTCATGAATGCGCCTTCGGCGGGTGGCAAGCTGCTAATTACGACCGATAAAGGCAACTGTATGGAAATTTTGGGTGAAAAAGATATTTGGTACAAAGTCAAGTTTATGCACCACGAAGAATGGGCAGAGGGCTATGTCCGCAAAAATAATCTGTATCTAATCGAAAAATAACCGACTTTATCTTAACTTTATGCTAAGATTAACGGTTATTACCATAAAAATAGAAATACGGAATGAAAAAATTACACAATTTATATATTGCCTTCACTTTATTAGGCTTGTTGTTTTTGAGTTATGCCCATGAAGCCACTGCAAGCCATTTGCGGGCAGGTGATATTACGGCGCGGCGCATTTCGAGTACGGGCTATACCTACGAAATTATTGTAACTACTTTTACTGATGACGCAGGCGTACAACCCGACAAGACGATCAATGTTTTGTTTGGTAATGGACTTTCTGGCGAGGTTCGTTTGGAAAGTTCTACACCAATTGGTAATGCTACACACAAAAATATTTATCGAGTTGTCCATACTTACGCAGGCCCTGGTGAGTTCAAAGTAAGTGCTTCTTTGGATTTTCGAAATAATGGAGTCCGCAATATTCCCAATTCTGGCAACATTCCTTTTTGTGTCGAATCCACTTTCTTGATTACTCCTTTTTTAGGTTTGAATAGTTCGCCTGTTCTTTTGATCGATCCTATAGATATAGCCGCCATCGGACAGCGTTTTGTACATAATCCTGGTGCTTTTGATCGCGAAGGAGATAGCGTTGCTTTCGTGCTTACGGCAGTCAAACGTTCGCCTAACCGTCCAGTTGATGGCTATGTTGCCTTAGACGATCCAAGCTGGGAAGGTACAACCGAAGATGGTCGCAATCCTACAAGCCTTACACTGAATCCTGTTACTGGAGATTTGATCTGGGACGCACCGAAGCAAACAGGCGAATACAATGTGGCTTTTATAGTCCAAGAATGGCGAAATGGGGTTTTGATTTCGCAGGTCAATCGAGATATGCAGATTATTGTCCGCCGAAACCCAAACTTGCGTCCTCGAATCCCGCCAAAAGATACTTGCATTGTAGCAGGAAAAACTTTGGTGGGTACGGTCATTGCGACCGATCCTGATCGTCAGCGGATTGTCCTTACGGCTTTTGGTGGGATTTTGGAATTAGCTCCACCAAGCAATAAAGCCACTTTTGATACCATTCCGTCCCAGTTGGGTGTAGCAAGAGGCACACTTCGCTGGCGAACGGTTTGTACGGACGTGCAAAGGCAACCGTATTTGGTTTATTTCAAAGCCGAAGATCGACCGCTTATTGTTCTTGACCGCCTGGTCGATATTGCTACGTGGCGCATTCGGGTGATTGCTCCCTCGCCCACAATTATCAAAACCACAGTTGATAATTTTAACAGAACAGTAAAACTCAATTGGAGTAAATACACTTGTCCCAATGCCGAAAAAATGACTATTTGGCGCAGAGAAGGCTCTATGGCTATTGATACTTCGAACTGTAAAACAGGTTTGCCAGATGGCGCTTATACCAAAGTAGGCGAAGTTCGGATCGATTCTTTGGGATTCTTGGATACGAACGGTGGAAAAGGTTTGGAACGAGGAAAAACCTATTGTTATCGTATTTTTGCCGTTTTTCCAGAACCAAAAGGCGGAGAAAGCATTGTTTCACAAGAATTTTGTGTTACAATCCAAACCCTAAAACCTTACATCACAAACGTAAGTATTGAAAAAACGGACAAAACCGCAGGCGAAATTTTTGTCAGGTGGGTAAATCCTATTTACAGAGATACGGTGAATTTTTCGCGTCCCTACACTTACCGTTTGGCGAGGGCTACAGGCTTTGCTGGAACGGCTAATTATCAACAGTTTGCCAGAATTTTTACCGAAAGGGACACTGTTTTTACAGATACAGGACTAAATACGACCGATCTGGTCTATAATTATAGGGTTTATTTGTATTCACGGAATACGCTTATTGACAGTTCGGACGTGGCTTCTTCGGTTCGTTTGACCGCAACGGCTACCAATCGGACGATTGGACTTTCTTGGCAAGCCTCCGTTCCTTGGCAAAATAATACAAGCCAATATAAACAACATTATATTTACAGAGAAAGAGTAACTCAAAGAGGAACGTTTGATTTGATTGACAGTGTTGATGTGGTTCGAAATGGTTTCAAATATGAAGACAAAGGCAAACCGACTGAACCGCTTGAAATCAATGTGGAATATTGTTATTACGTACGAACGCAAGGAAAATACAACAATGAGTTGATTTTCAACCCTTTACAAAACAAATCCCAGAAGGCTTGTGCTACACTAATTGATACGCTACGTCCGCGCTTGTATTTATTAAATGTAAGTATCGAAAAAACTGCCAAAACGAACGGCGAAATTGCTCTGCGCTGGACAAAAGCAAGACGCATAGATGCCAAACGTTTTCCGCCACCTTATCACTACAGGATCGTAAAAGCGCAGGGTTTCACAGGCAAAACCAATGCCTATCTTTTGCCTACTATTTTCAGTTTTACGGATACCGTATTTGTTGATAATCAAGTAAATACGCAAGATTCCAGCTACCATTATACGGTTCAATTTTATTCCAGAAACGAACTTATTTCGAGTTCGGGGACTTCCTCAAGCGTGCGCCTCAAAACCGAATCTCCCAGCCGTTCGGTCGAACTCACTTGGGAAGCCCAAACCGCATGGAATAATAGAAGCACCCGTTTTCGCCGACACTATATTTATCGCCAAAATCCAAACGCTACCAATTTTGTTTTGATCGATAGTACGGACGTGAGTAGCGGCTTCAGATATACTGATAGAGGCGTTTTTGGCGGACAGCCTTTGCTCGAAAAACAGTCATATTGTTATTATGTAACAACCTA
>JAAFHK010000076.1:0-10034 GCA_013297565.1 Cytophagales bacterium | reverse complement strand
AACGTACAATTTGGACAGTATCCCTGCTCCTTTATTGAACAAATCCCAATTTAGCTGCGTGCTGGTCAAAGATACCACTGCTCCCTGTCCGCCTGTTTTGACGCTTGAGCCGCTTGATTGTGCAAAACTCGAAGCCGAAAAACCTAATAATTGCGACCAGAATCCCGTTTATACCAATAAATTACAGTGGATTCCAAGCCGAACGGCAAGTTGCGATCCCAAAATTGCGAAATACAAAGTCTATTACAAACGCTATGAGGACGAACCTTTTACGGTTTTGACCGAAGTAACAGATACAACGTATTTGCATCGAAATTTGAAATCTGTAGCGGGTTGCTATAGAGTAACAGCACTCGATACGGAAGGCAACGAAAGCCGACCAAGCAATACAGTTTGTAATGATAATTGTCCTGTTTTTGCTCTACCAAACGTAATTACTCCAAATGGAGATGGGAAAAATGATAAATTTGAGCCTTTGAAATGCCCTCATTTTGTCGAAAGTGTGATTTTCAAAGTCTATAATCGTTGGGGTGAATTGGTGTATCAAAGTAATGACAAGCCAAATTTGGACTGGACAGGCACGAACCAAAACGGGGCTAAACTTTCAGCAGGGCTGTATTATTATGAAGTTATTGTCGTTTTTAGTCGCCTCGAACGCAATCCCAAGCCCCTTGTTCTCAAAGGTTGGGTTACACTTCTGGACGGGGAGGTGAAACAGTAAAATAATATATAAAACTAAACTGGTTGTTGGTCGTAAAACGAAGTTCTTGTTCGTTTTTGTGGCGAACAAGAATGTTCGCCTTACAAAACCATTCGTTGATTGAGTATAAAAACTTTAAAAACTGAAATTACGGTTTATAAGATTTAAGGTCTTATAAACCGTAATTTTTAGTTTGTATGCTCGCTTCGTTTCATTTTTTTTAGAACCAAAAAATAAAATAATGCGGCGGTCAAGCATAAAATGACCATTTTTACATAATAAACCTCGTTTGACATCCATGCCCCAAAATGCATGAAATAATGTTGCCAAGGGAATTCCAAATATTTTTCACCATTGAAGGGAACTTGGTTGATGGGATACCAGATTTTGGAATATAGGAAAATAAATGCAAAAAGGGCGTAAAACACTTTCTGACTAAATTCTAATTCATTGATTATGAGTAAAATAGGAAAGATAAGAAAGGGAAAAAAATTGATAAATTGGCGTGATTCCGAACCTATCATGAGGAGTAGGAAAAAGAAAATAGTTAGATAATATCCTGTGCCTAAGTGCCTGATAATCAGCGCAAAACGATTTGGGAAAGCAAAAATAAGTAGCAATAAAGGGCTAAAATAAAAACAGTGCGAAACCAAGAAAGCAAAAGGATTGGCAAGACTCTGGTGCATGATATTTTTTAGGAAATCTGTCGAACTAAGCACCCCGATTTTTCCGTTCGAAAAATACCAAATAAATTGCTGTAAAAGAAAATAAACAAACCCTAAAATAATGATTTTCAAGAAGTTATATTTGTAAAAAAGGGAAATTAAGATTTCGATATGCCCCATCTTTTTCAGAATTGCCCACACATAAAAGCAAAAAAATAATAAACTAAAAGGAGCAAGCCACCAGTTAATGGGCGTTGTGCCTGCTGAAGGCGTATAGTTTTGGGACAAGAAAAAAACGGCAAGGGCTACTAAAATCACCAAAAGTATAATGTGCAAATAAGTATTAAATTTTTGGAAATTGGGAGTAAGCGAATCCGTAATTGGCTTTTTTGAGGAAATAAGAAGCAAACTTGCCATGACAAAAAGGGTAGGGAAGGAAAAAAAGCCTATAATGCCCAATAAAAAAATGATGGGGAAGTTTTTTTTCCAATAAAAATACAAGAAAAGCACTCCAAACAAAAAAGCCGTATAATCCATTTGGATTGGCAAATAAAAGGGCTGTTTGAGGAGAGCAAAACTGCCAAAAACTGCCAAAAACCCCAATATTTTGATCATTGGTTTGAGCTTCGCCTCGTCCGAAAGCCGCAACCAAAAGCCTTGTGCAGTTAATAAAATAAACATATTGAGCCAGAGGAATCCTTGAATAGTATTATTTTTGTCATACACTAAGGTTTCAAAACCCAATATTTTTCGAACTTTATTGACCAAACCCAGACCGTAATGGACGCTAAGTGATGGCACAATGCGCTGAAGCCGATAGGTGGTTAGTTTTCGGGAACTAAAAACCGTTTTGGCATCATAACTTACCGCAATCTCGAAATAGCCCAAGCCGTCCCAACCTGTTCCGCCATAAAAATTATTTTTTTCGGCAAATAAAATACTGAAAATATAAACCAAAGTGCTGATAATGAGGATCGTAAAATTGACTTGCTCCTTTTTCATGGTTTTGTTTGTTCTTTTTTGATTTGGTACATTTCTAAGGATTCGACCATCTTAATTGGTTTCCAATTTATTTGTATTTGGTGATGTTCCTTGAAATAATCTTTTAAATAGTGGAGTTTGAGAGAATCGCTAACTATCACAACTTGCTCATTATCAATTATATCTATATATAAATTTCGAATTTTGTATTTTTCCAAAGTAGGTTTTATAAGCGGCGTATAGTTGAAAGTTCCAATGTGTAAGATGTGTCGGTTTTTGTATTTTTCCAAGTTATCAAAAGTTCCGTAACTGTGCAAAAGCGGCGTATAAGTCCACCAAAGGTAAAGTTTGGAAGGGTCTAATTGGGCAATGTTTTTTTGGTAGGTTTCAGCCGCTTGGCGGTTGTGTTGGCTTGTTTGGGCGAAAATCTGGATTTGATAAAGGGTCAAAATGCCCAAAAAAACAAAACAAATTGGACTCACGAATTTAATTTTTCTTGTTTCTGTAAAATTGACAAGCATCAAAAAAGGCAAAAACATCATATATAAATAACCTAAATGGTGCAGCGGGAATTTTTGGAAAAACCATAAAAAAACGGCAGTACCTGCAAGCATGGAAAAAGTTAGGGAATGGAGAAGCCAATTTCGTAGGTCATAAATGCCCAAAATGGGCAAGACTAAAATCCAAGCAAAGCCAATTTTTACGTACCACATTTGGGGAAAATGCTGGGTAAAAAAGAACAGGCATTCTCGAAATCCTCTTTGACGGACGAATTTGGAAGAATAAATCTGAACAGAATCGGTGATTTTTTGCATTTTAGCGATTCCAAAGACTGATTCGTCTGTGAAATGCCAGCTTTTGAGCATTTTAAAATCATTTTGTGAAAAACCGTTTTGTTCATAAACGGCTTGGTAAGCGCCCCAAGGGACTCGTTCGTAGTCTATAATTTGTATTTTTGACCAATTCCATTGAATAAAATTTTTGAATTTTTCATTATTTTGGTAATAATACTGATGAAAGATAGATAAAAATGAGATACTGAAAACAAAAAATAATAAGGGTTTTAGAAGAATTTGGTATTTGTTTTTTTTGATAAAAAGAAAGATTTGGAAAGTGGAGTAGGGGAGGCAGAGCGCCACTGCCAAGACCAAACCTCGATCTCGCCACAAGAAAGAAAGCAAAACCAAGACGAAACTGTAGAGTAGCCAAAATCTTTTTTGATTTGTTAAGTAATTGATAAACAGCAAGATACCCGCAATTCCTGTGAGTGTGGAACTGATCGTAAAACTAAGGTGCAGAAAAGGATAAAGCCCCAAACTTGCCAAAAAAAGGGCGTACAAACCCAAAACAATGAATGAAGGCTGGCGGTCGAGGAGAAAAGCCAAGATTGCGGTATGCGTTAGGAACAAAGTTAGGATTAAAAAAAGCGGATAAAAAGGAGTAGTAAGCGAAAATTGATAAAGGGTTTTGAAAAGCAAACCCATAAAAATAGTCGTATAAAGGGTAAATTCGGACGGTTCGGGACTGTAGTGAATGCCCGCTGTGATGAGGTTCATCTGCCAATCATCAAAACTTAGCTGTGGCGTAAAAAAAACAAAAAATAAGACATAGACGATCACATGAAAAAAAAGTGAAACCATAAAAGGCGAAAATGACCGATTCAAAATGATCATAGAAAGTTTGGTAGAGTGGGGACAGAAAAGCCAAAATTATAGGAAAATAAACTAAATTTTTCAAAAGACGGATTTTTTTTTAGCCAAAAATGCGTATATTCGCAAAACCAAAATGCTTTTAAAACTATTTATTTACCAAAAACGTAAATACAGCCAACAATAATTTAGAATTATGAAAACTTTAAAGCCTTTATTTTTTGTTTTTCTAAGCCTTTTTGTTTTTTCCTGCGGAAAAGATCAGGCGTTCCAAAAAACTCCCATTGACGAAATGGTCAAGGAGTATTCCAACGAACGTACTTATTCGGTCATTCTGTACGATATGGACGTAGAAGAAGGGACTTTTTCGGATACGTACAAGCACCAGTATCGAGTGATTACAGAAAAAGATAGTACGCCTGTTTCGAAAGAAACGAAATGGTATGTGGTAAGCGAGGATTATTTCCGTTTGCACCAAAACAACATGGGCATGGAAGTGCTTGCCAAAGACTCGAATGGCAAATTGCACAAAACGGTTTCTCCTCCTGGGTATTCGAACTATGTGGGTAATGGGCAATATGGGCAATGGAGATCGGATAATTCGGGCAACTCTTTTTGGGAGTTTTATGGCAAATACGCCATGATGAGTTCGATGATGAATATGGCAATGATGCCTGTTTATCGCAGTCATTATACGGATTATAACCAAAACTATCGCGGCTCACGCCCTTATTATGGCACTGCCAGTGATGGGAAGCCGCTTTACGGTACGCAAAGTTCGCATATCCAGCAGTCGAAGCCCAACTTTTTCCAACGTATGCAATCCAAAAGTTCTTGGACTAAAATCTCGACAAGAAGTTCGACCAATACCCGAAGCGGATCGCGCTACAGTGGAAGCAGTAGCAGTAGCGGGAGTAGCACTCGGTCGCGCGGCGGCGGAAGTGGTAAATAATTGGTATTGAGGATTTTATATTCAGATTCAAACCCGCAATTCTTTAAAATTTTGCGGGTTTTTTTGTTGTTTAGGAAATAAGCCGAATACCAAGCACAAGTACATCGTCTGTTTGGGTATGCGAACCTTTCCAGTCATCAAAGTATTATTCTAAGGTTTGTTTTTGTGAAAATATATATAGAAATTTGAGGCAAAGTTACTTTTATACAATATTATACTAAAACTAAATTGGTTTTTGTTGTAAAACGAAGTTCTTGTTCGTTTCCGTGGCGAACAAGAATGTTCGCCGTACAAAATCAGTTTTGATTGAGTATATCTACTCAAATAATTTAATTTTCGTTTAATAAATTCCTTAAAATAATGGATTCAATTGAAAAACAAAACTTGTATAGTATCATAAAAATGGGAAAAGACCTGGGCATTGCTCATCAGACATTAGACAAAAATCAATTAAGAGGAAAGTATATTTCCATAAAAGGACACAAAGTATTAAATTTTTCCAATTGTTCATATTTAGGATTAGAGTTGTCCCCTGAACTTATTGAGGGTGCTATTAATGCGTCTGAAAAATACGGAATAATATGCTCCAACTCAAGGAGTTTTTTTTCATCCCCTCTCTACGAGGAACTTGAAGATTTATTACAAAAAATGCTTAAAGGTTTTACAAATATTTCAACCACAACTACCTTAGGACATTGTAGCAATCTACCTTTATTAATCGATAAAAATGATCTGATTGTCTTGGATATTCATTCTCATAACAGTATAAAAATGGCAGCAAAAATCTGTAGAGCTGAAGGGACTGATATAAAAATATGTACATAGTCAAGATAATGAAAAGTATAAAAATATTTGGTTTTTAGGTGATGGCATATACAGTATGCAAGGCGAGTTTATAGATTTGGAAGGTTTAAAAAATGTTTTGGATTCTAAGGAAAACCTTTATGCTTATTTAGACGATGCTCATGGATTTAGCTGGTATGGTGAAAATGGGGCTGGGTATATTTTAGGAAATCACAAAAAAAGGCACAGCAAAATACTAACTATAGTATCTATGTGTAAATCGTTTGGTTGTGCCGGTGGTGTAACAGTTTTCGAAAATGAAAAACAAAGAGAGCAGATTCAATTTTTAGGACAAACTAACATTTTTTCAGCTCCAATGGCAAATCCTGTATTAGGTGCCGCCATAGCTTCTGCTAAGATACATCTTTCACCTCAATTACAGATATATCAAAAGGAATTGAATGATTTAATTATATATTTCAAAAAAAGGTGCTTTGAAGAAAACGTATTAGTAAGAACAAAGTCTTTGACACCAATTCAATTTATTGAAATTGGAAAAACGGAACAAGTCATGAAAATTGCTGAAAAAATGTTGCAAAAAGGAATATTTTGCTCAATAGCCGCTTATCCCGCCATGCCAAAAAATCATGCGGGATTAAGAGTTAGTTTAACTCGACATCTTAATTTTGAAGATGTCGATTATTTTATAGATTCGTTTAAACTTTTACACAAATAAATATTTTCCCTAATTCCTATAATCCAAACCCCAATTTACTTTTTGGCGCAAGGTTTTGATAAAACTTTCTTCCTCAAAACGCACCAAACGTGCCGTAAAATCGGCTTTGCGAACCGAAAGACGAACAGAAGAATCCACGATTTGGGAACGGGAATCCAGAGAAACCAAAAAGGAGTTGCTACGTCCCTCTATTTGGAAAGAAACTTTGCAGTCATCGGGATAGACCAAGGGGCGCACATTCAAATTGTGCGGACTGATAGGGGCAATAATAAAACTTTGCGAACGAGGCAAGACTACGGGTCCGCCTACGCTTAGGGAGTATGCCGTAGAACCCGTAGGGGTGGAAATAATCAAGCCATCTGCCCAATAAGAGTTCAAATATTCGTCATCAAGGAACGTATGCACTACGATCATGGAGGCGCTGTCGCGCTTGACAATCGTAAAATCGTTCAGGGCAAAATTTAATTCACCAAAAATAGGTTCATTCGCTTCAGCCCTTATCAGCGTCCGTTCTTCTATATGGTATTTTCCTGCAAAAATAGCGGCAATGCCAGCCCTAATATTGTCTTTTGAAAGGGTAGCCAAAAAACCCAAACGCCCAATATTTACGCCCAAAATAGGAATTTCGTGATCCTGCACCATAGTTACGGCATCGAGCAGAGTGCCGTCCCCGCCAATGCTAATAAACAAATCACAATCGGCAATTTCATGACGATTACGGAAAACGCCACTATGATAGACCTCGAAACCAAACTCCTCCAAATACTTATTGAGTTCGGCAGAGATCAAAACTTTTGCATTGCGTTTCTCTAATTCCTCAAACACCTGACGAATAAACACAAACTTGGCTTGGTTAAAAGTTTTGCTATGAACAGCTATTTTCATCGGTAATAGGGTTTAGGGGCTTGTGGTTTTTTTTGTTTCAGTTCCAACGAATCTAATAAGTTTGTGATTGCTTCTTGAAATAGTTTTGGTGCTTTGATTCCTAAGATGAGTGAGTTATTTTTCGTCTACTTTTTCTTGAAAAATTTATTTAAATCCTCTAATTCATTTTTTAGCCCGTATTTATTAAGTAAATCCTCTAACTTTTGACGATTGTAGAAAACATCTATTAATTGGGGTTTTAACTTTGAATTATTTTTATTTTCAAAGTCTTTTAGTGCTAATTCTTCAAAATCAACCGAAGTAAAATAAGAAGCACAAATTTTATAACCATTCTGTACTTCTTTTTTATATTTTTCTTTAGCCTCCGATAATTTCCTACCAAAAAACCAAGTTATAGTTTCTTTTTCATCTACTTTTCCTAAAAGTATCAAAGGGCGTAATAGAGGTTGCCAACCTTTTGCTTCTATCAAAATTATTTCTTTTTGATCTTCATTTTTTACTGTAAAATCAATTTCATTTCTATTTTTGCCTTCCCCCCTTATAATATTGGTTTTAGGATATATTCTCTCAAGTAGAGTTTGGATAATTCTCTCAAAAAAAGCTCCTTGTAAATCTCCTTTTAAACCAAAATCTTCCACTTTTCTGATTTGCTCTTTTAACCCAGCAATCTCATGAATTACTTCTTGAACTTGTTTTCCAAGAGATTCTTTTTCATTACTAAGATTTTTGAACTGACCAAAATAATCCTTATTTCGGATTTGTTCTTTTATAGAAACTTCCGAATCAAACCATTTTGTCCAAAAAGGTTTGTTTAGATAGTCTTTTTCGATACTTTTTTCTATTCCATTAACAGATTGTTCTACTCTTAACAAATTATCTGTTAGCAGTTTTTTTTCTTTGATTTTACCTTCTAATTCTTTTCTCAAACTGTTTAGGCGTTCCTCTTGTAACCTAACTTCATTCAAGTAATCTTTTTCTTGACGTTTTGCCTCTTGTTCTTTCTCTTTTTGCTTTTGGGCTTCTTCAAGAGATAAAACTCTATTTTCGAGTTCCCATTTTTTATTTTCTTCCTCTTTTAATTTTTCCTCTAACTCAATATTTTTCCTTAAGAACTCACTTTCCAAAAGTTTTACATTTTCTTCAGTTGTGCTGTCAAGTTTTATCTTGGCTCTTAAACTATTATTAGTAAGCATTCGAATAGCTTTTTCTTCAGTCATATCCCCGAACTGAACAATAGCGTCAAGTATTTTTTCACTAATGGAAGTTTCAAATTCATCATAATCTTTATATAAAAAAGGAAGCCGAAAGTTACCTAAAATTGCTTTTTCGAGTGCTTCGGTACGAGGAATAAAGAATTGTAATATTGTACTAAACTCATTAGGCTCAATACATACCCTTACTTGATTGCGCTGTTTATACGCATCAAATTGAATAAATTTATTGTCGATTGTTAATATCCAATGTTTAACATCTCGTGGACTTTCTAAAGGATAATTGCGATAATTATAGCGTATTAAATACCACAATTTTACATCATGGGTTAGTTTATTTCTAAGAGTGTTTTTGTGAATTTCAATTTCATTAACACTCAATTTTTCATAATTAGGTATTGATTTAATCCGATAATCAACTTGTGTTTCGATTTCCGAAAACATTTGTATTTTTCGTTCTTCGAAAAATACGTTATATTTCTCAATATCATCTACTAAAATCCCAAGCTCTTTGAGTGTTACAGATTGTAAATCTTCATAAAAAGGCTGAAAATAGAGATCAGGGTTAATATATCGATTACGATTTGCGCAAAACTCATAATACTTTTGCCTAATGCTTGACATGGACACATTACTTTTTAATCCTCCTTTGATAACATTAAGGTTTGTAGGGCTTTTGAGTGCTTCTCTTTCTTTCCAAATTTTGTTCTTAAATTCTTCAACAGATATAGAAGAAACCTTCAAAGTAATTTTGAAATCTTTAACAGAGTTAATTACTTGCATTAAATATTTAGCCGCTTCATCTTGCGGATTTTGCTGAATATCTACTAAAGAAAATAGAAAATTTGTATCCAAAAAAAGTGTTACTTCAGTTTTAATTCGTGAAAATTCATACACTTTTTTGATAGTTTTCTCATCAAGATTTGAAGCAACTAAAAAGAAATAAGCATTGATTTGTCTGATCAAATACAATTTTACTACTTTTTCTTCCAAGTTAAAAAAATCTAATAGAGCGTTTTTTAAGATAGTTTTACTATCATTATAGAGATTAATAAAGTTATTAAAAAACTCTGAGTTAGCTAAAGATTGGCTGTTAGTATTAAAAAACTCCAAAATTCTAATACCCAATTCTTTAATAGAAGGTATCAAAAGAACCTCATTAAATTTAATCCAAACATCATTACAATCTAAATCTTTACAACTTTCTTTAATAATATTTTTAAATTTTTCTTCTGCTTCATTTTCTAACAAAGTTTGTTCTTCCAAATCTTGTTTATACTCATTAAAAGTGCCTTCAGATAATTTATAAAGTTCAGTAGATAAAATAATTATCTTGTTGGAATTTACCAATTCCGACATTTGTTTGTCAAACTTACCATTCTCAATATTTACTTGATAATCTTTTTTTAATGTATCAATGATCTGCTTTTTTTCCATCGCAGAATTGTTATTAATACCTAAAACAGCAATAA
>JAAFHK010000075.1 GCA_013297565.1 Cytophagales bacterium | reverse complement strand
TATAAATTAGAATATTCGTGATATTTTTTTCTTCAATAGAGGGTTTTACAAAATACCATAAATTTTTCAAACTGGCATTCATGAACAGATAATAATAAAAGAAAATCACAAAACCCATTGCCAACAATACACTTAACCAAAGTCCGTCTTTGCTGAAAGGAATTTGCCCATATTGGGGCAGTTTGGCAAAGGCTTCGTAAGCCATCGAAAAATATTGCGTTCCCCAAAGCCCAAACAAAAAGAAAAAAGCGGGTAAAATTTTGACTGCCCAATTAATAATTGGGTTCGCTTCATCAATAATCGTAGTGTTTTTTGGGAATAAAAACAAAAAATAGGCAAAAATAAGGATAGGTTGCCACAAAAAAGCACCCATCAATGCCACGAACATCATGCCCAACATACCTATCCAAGATTCGAGCAGGAAAAAGGCAATCAACCACAAAGCCAAGCACGCCGCCATCGTGTCTGTAAGCGTAGGATAATAAGTTCCAACCTTCAGAATAGCCGCAGATGCCTGAAAAAACACCAAACCTAACCATTTTCCGTTTTCGCTAAGCCGCAAACGCCCCGCAATGAGCCACCATGCCACCACTGCCGAAAGCACCCAAAAAAGATTGTGATATTCGAAAGCCTTGATCACGTTTGGAATGGTTTTTTCGACACCCACCAAATCCATGCCGTAAGCCACCAAGCCGCTTGCCAACCATCGATCCACTTTTGCCAAATTATTGGCATCAATGGGCAAATTGAGTTTGCGGTCGTTCCAAAATTCTGCGAATTTCTGCGTTTGTACTACATAATGTATGCCATCGAAACCTGTCCCTTGATTGACCTCAAGGGGCATTTTTGTCCCAAAATTCATAAAAAACAAACGAACGATCAGCGTAAGAAGCAGGGCAATAGGCAAAAAACCAATACGGCGATAAAGAGCAATTATTTCGGGACTCATGATGATAATGTTGGTTTGACTTGTGTTTTGTTCCAAAAGTGCAAGAAATTTTTGGGAAAGCAAAAACTAAGCAACGAAAATTTTACCTTAAAATAATATTTTTGAGAAAAAAGCAAAGTAAATTTGCCTCGTAATAGATAATTTTGGTTTCAAACTAATTTTAGAAATGTTGAAAAACATGAAAAAAGCAAATTTTTGGGTTTTTATTGCCTTTGTAGGCGGTTTCGCTTCGGCAATTTTATTTGATTCCTGTTCGCAAGCTCCCAAGACTGATGAAGCTCAAGTACAGGACACCGTGACTGTTGTAAGCCAACCTGTAGCCGAAGGAATAGCCTTAGACCTTACTAATAGCAAGATCACATGGATAGGTACAAAACCTACAGGCAAACATAACGGTACTTTGGGAATCAAAGCGGGAAATTTGAAAATCGAAAATGGGGCTTTGAGCGCAGGCAAAATCGACATCGACATGGCGGCACTTACCGTACTCGATATCACAGAAACTGCCCAAAATGCAGATTTAACAGGACATTTGAAAGATGCTGATTTTTTTGATGTGGTAAAGTTCCCAAGTGCTACTTTCGAAATCACAGCAACAAGCCCCTATACTCCCGATCCAGCCGCCAAAAAAGAAGCGGACGATATGAGCATTGCTGATGCCAATACCAATGTTACAGGCAATTTGACCCTAAAAGGTATCACCAAAACCATTACTTTTCCCGCCAAAATCACGATTTCAGGGAATAGTATTTCGGCAATAGCCAATTTTAACATTGACCGTACTCAATGGGGAATTACTTACAAAGCCGAAGGTTCAGTACCTGATAAATTTATTCACAACAAAGTCAATATTGGTTTTGATGTGAAAACAGTTGTGACTCAATAAAATCCACTAAATGAAACAGCAATTTGGTTTCGAACCAAATTGCTGTTTTTGTTTTACTTCGAAACGATCTTGATGGTCGTTCGCCTATTGATCTGGTGTTCCGCTTCATTTTTGGCATTCTTGACCTTCAGTTCGCTTTCACCGTACCCTTTAGCCTTCATTCTGTCCGAACCTATTCCCTTGCTAATGAGGTAATTAACCGCCGCTTTTGCGCGGCGTTCCGAAAGAGCTTGGTTGTATTTGTCATTGCCCCGAACGTCCGTATGCGAACCTAACTCAAGGACATGGGTAGGATAATCCATAAAATATTCCCTCAAAAATTCGGCAAAATCGTCCAATTTTGGGGCTTCCGAAGGCTGAATCCTCGAACTATCATATTCATACAAAATCTCTAATTCCAAAGGTTTGCCTCCTTCCAAAAGGTTTTTTCGCAAAACCAAAGTAGTATCAAAATAAATTACATTTTCCCAATTCGGCAAAGTATTGGGATCAACGCCTCGCCCGATGGTCGAAAAGAGTTTTTGGTTGTGCAAATACGTTGGTTTTTCGCCCCAAACGTCATATTTTTTGCCAATCTCAACAGGTGGTTTGAAGGCAAATTTTCCGCCATTGTCCGACACCAAACTATCCAAAACTTTACCGTTCAAAACCAATTTTACGGAAGTATTGGGCAAAATGCTTTCTTTGCCATTGATTTTTTCGTAGGTTACTCCCCGCAAATAATACACGACTGTTTTTCGGCGATCCAAAGAATCATTGTGAAAGGCAAAAATATCGTCATCACCTCTTGCTCCGTTGGTTTGGCGGTTCGAGGAAAAATAACCTGTAGTTGGATCGGTCAAGGCGATCCCGAAATCGTCCGAAGGCGAATTGATTGGCGAACCTAAATTCCGTACTTTCAAGGTATTAACCAATTTCCCGCTTTTGTCTTTGCTTTTTACCGTATCGATCACGAACAAATCCAAACCGCCCAAACCTGTATGCCCATCGGAAGCAAAAAACAAACGCCCTTTCGAATCCATGTAAGGGAATAATTCGTTGCCTTCGGTATTAATTAAATCTCCCAAACTTTCGACACGCCCCCAAACGCCGTTGGCATCTTTTGAGGCTTTGAAAATATCGATCCCGCCCTTCGAATTTTCCTTGCGGTTTGAGGCAAAAAACAAGGTATTGCCATCAGGAGAAAGCGCAGGACAAGCGTCCCAAGAATCGGCAAGGCAGACCCGATCAAGCAGTTTTGGTTCAGACCAATCATTCCCTAAACTGCGAGTTTGGAAAAGTTTGACTTCTTTGTAAGGTTCTTTTTTTGCCCCGCTATTGCTTCGAGCAAAAATCATGGTTTTGCCATCATTCGAAAACGTGGCAGAGGCTTCGTGTTGTCCGTCTTTGTTGATCGTATCGTTGAAAAACTGCGTCAGATTTCCCACACAATTTGCTGAATCGGTAAATTCCAAAGCATACAAATCCTGAAAACCTGTACCTGTAGTTTCGAATATTTTTTCGCCCCTTCGGGAACTTGCAAAAACCAGTTTTTTTCCAAAAATAGCAGGAGCAAATTCGGAAGCGGAGGTATTGATTGCCACACAATTTTTGATTTCGGTGCGTCCGTTATCTTTTGCCAAAGCCAAAACGGTTTGCAAATTTTCCATTTCCTTGCGTGCCAAAGCAATTTGATTGCGACTTTTGGCTACGTCAATGTATTCTCCGAACATTTTTGCGGCTTTTTCATATTGGGCATTCGCTTTGAGCGCCGTAGCATAATTAAATTTCAGGTTTTCCTGTTTTGCCCCTTTTTTCAAGGCTTCCTCGTAAAAAGGCAAAGCCAAACCTGCCCGATTCGACATTCGGTACGCTTCCCCAATCATATAATTGACTTCGGCAGCATTCGAAGGGTTCTTCGCCAAAAGCTTTGTCCAACGATTAATGGCATTTTGGTATTTGGCGAGGGCGAAATCCTCAAGCCCACGTTTATAAGGCGAACACGCCGCAAAAAACGTTATTAATACACTGAATATCAGTAATTTACGATTTATCATTTTGGAAAAGAGAGTTTTAAAATTCAAAGATTTTTATTCTTGTAACCATTCTGCATTTTCAGCCTGATGTTTTACAGCAATTACTTCTACTGTGTTTGTATTTTCAAGCACTCTATAAAAAATAGAATAGGGAAATTTTTTGGGTAAAGCACGCCTAATTTCCTTATAAACACAAACAAACATTAACGGATTAGTAGCCAACGATTTGATGCTGTCCATAACAGAAACGAAAAACAAATAACCTAATCCTGTACTTTTGAGTTCATACCAATCATACGCTTTATCAATTTGATGATAGGCTTTTTCTGTAATTTCTATTTTATACATTTCCGCTTACCCTTTCCTGTTTTTTCCTAAATTTTTCCTCAATTTCTTCTATCGAATAGCGTTTTTCAGGCGTATTTTCGAGTTCTTCCAAACGTTTATCCAAATAGACTTTGGTATTTTCGGAAATAGGAGGCGCGTATTCAAACTTTTCTACTTCGGCAAGTTGTTTTTCAACATACCTTTCGAACAGAAACAAAATAAACAAAGCCACTTGTTCTTGCTGTTCAGGTGGCAATAGATCGAATTTTTGTAAAATATTTTCGTCCATTTGAGAAAAGAGGGTTTTAAAATTAGCTTATAATAATCTGCTTCCTAATTTCTGCACAAAAATCGATAAAATATTTGAACGATTCAATATGCCCTGTTTTCTGATTTCTTTTAATCAATTCTTGTAAAAAATAAGGTTCTATGACTTCATGCAGATTCTTTTTACTGTAACTCATTTTTCTTTCAGCAAAAATTTCTTGTAAATATGCGGCATGAAAAATAGATGGACTTCCCTCAAAATCAGCAGGTTTGCCCATAAGTTCGGGATCATTCTTTTGAACATTATAAAAATCTATGTGCTTTTTTAAATTTTCGTTTTCAGGATTATTTTTAAAAATTTTAGCATTGCCCAAAAACCATGTTTCCAAACACTTGTTTTGAACAATGATTTCAAATTTAGTCTTTGGATTAAGACTAATGTTTTCTTGATTCATAAAATCCAAAATTTCTTTTCGGCAATTTTCTATACTTTGCTCATCGGCATCGAGGCAAATCACTAAATAATCATAATTGCCCGTTTCATTAATATCTTCCACACTTTTTTGCAAATGTTTTAAAAGCGAAGGAAAACCGTTGCCGCTAAAAACGTAATAATTATTTGTGCTAATAGCCTGATAATCAGTTACTTTTTGCAATTCAGGAACTAAAATCTCTAACCATTTCGGATAGACTTTTTTCTCCGTTCGTTTGCCTTCGACCAAGAAATAGAGGTTCATAGCTGTTCTTGCCCTGTTTGATATTCTTCTAATTGGATCAGTTGCATAAAAGCGCTGTGTCGGGACTTTCCGATATTGAATTTGTCGATATTGTGCGTTTTGATCACACTTGCGTTTCTTGTTACCAATTTCCAATTCGCAAAGCTAATCGCATCGATAATGTATGGGTGATGGCTTGTCAAAATGAATTGTAATTGACGTTCGGAAGCCAAAATATCTTGTGTAATTTCGTTAATACAGTTAATTCCCAAACTATTTTCAAATTCATCAATCAAAAATACCGTTCCTTCGGCACACAAATACAGTTCGCTGATCTGTTTCAAAGTACGCACCATGCCCCACGACATTCGAGGCAAATAAATCCATTGATCTACGCCTTGTTCTTTGATTGAAATATCTAATTGATAGAAAGAACCCTCACTTATTGAAAAGTCCCACCTGCCTAACTCTACTTTTATATCTTCAACAGTGGGGAAAATAGAAATAAAGCGATTTTTAATTAAATTAAAGGTAAATTTATCTTGTAAAAATGAAAGCAACATCAATTTTACAGTAGTTTTAAACTCTGATTCTTGAATTTTAGTAAGTGTGTTATATTGATTAAAAAGATTTTTATCAATCGAATCATAAGTCTGATTAGACATTTGATAAAAAAGACTTATGTGATCATTAAAATACAATTTTTTTAGATTTTCATAAGCAGGTTTTACCAAATCTTCTTCTTTTAATAAATACAAAATACTCTCTTGTTGAACAAGTTTTGGGGTTTTTTGCCCATTAAACATGATTTTTTTAGCTGTCCGATCTATTATTTTTTTACCATTTAAAATCAAACTTTCATAAATAATTTTAAACATTCTGCTATAACCTGAAAATATAAGGCTACTGGTTTCAAACTCACCTTCCCAAATATAATGATTTTTGTCTAAGGTTTCGAACTCAATAAACCAAGCAATTCCATTTAAAGATTGCCCTTCAGCAATTTTTTGCAAATTCATCAAGGCTTTCAAAATCTGCGTTTTGCCCACCCCCGATGCCCCTACCAAAAGGGTAAGTTTGGTATCGAGGTGCATTTCCTCCAAACGCCAATTTAAAGCCTTATCCTCAAATCTGAATTTAATAATTTTCATAAGTAATATATTTTCAAGACGCAAGTTTCAAAAAATCCGTTGAAAAGGTGTTTTTTGATTGACAAAAATAATATTTTTCTTTTCCCTTTTCGCTAATATTGTGCTTTAAAATTTGAAAAAAGCGTATGCAAATCCATTTTACTAAATATCAGGGCAAAGGTAATGATTTCGTGATGATTGACGACCGCCAAGAAATTTTTGACACGCAAAATGTAGCCCTGATCGCAAAACTTTGCGACAGACGTTTTGGAGTGGGGGCGGACGGGCTGATCCTTTTGCGGAACGACCAAGAACTCGATTTTAGAATGGTTTATTTCAATTCGGACGGTCTGCAAAGTTCTTTTTGCGGAAATGGCGGACGTTGCATTGCCCATTTTGCTCATAGTTTGGGCATTTTTGAGTCAGAAACCAATTTTCGGGCGTATGACGGAATCCACAAAGCCTATTATAAAAATGGTGTAATTTCTCTAAAAATGAACAATGTCGAAAAAATCCGTTCAGAAGACACTAAAGCCTATTATTTGCATACGGGTTCGCCGCATTATGTCCAATTTGTCGAAAAGGTTGCGGATTATGAAATTGAACAGAACGGGCGGAGGATTCGTAATAGTGTGGCTTTTTCGCCTGATGGCACGAACGTAAATTTTGTAGAAATTTTGGAAAAAAATAAAAATAGAAAGGCAAAAATTGAAGATTTGGAACAGGAAATGCCTCATATTTTTGTCCGAACCTACGAAAGGGGCGTAGAAGCCGAAACTTTGTCCTGTGGAACGGGTGTAACGGCTTGTGCGATTGTTTGTGGAGAATTGGGTTATGAAAGCCCCATTATTGTCCAAACTTTAGGCGGAAAAATGGCGGTAAGTTTTGGGAAAAAGGAGGAAATTTTTACAGATATTTTCTTAATTGGGGAAGTGGAAGCGGTTTTCGAAGGAAAAATTGAGGTTTAGTAAATTTGGCTTTTCAGGAGAAACTCTATGATTTTTACACTTTCCAAAAATAAACTTACTTGGCGAATCGGTTTTTGGTTTGGGATCAGCTTGGGTTTGGTGGCGGGTTTGATGCTCATGGCAAAACTTACGCTTTCGGAAAAGACAGATTATGCCCAAATCAAGTACAAAATTTGCCACGACCAGCCGCTTAGTCCCGAAGAATTAGTCCAAATTGCGGAACTTTTGCTCAAAAGCGATAATGTAAATTTGACTGATCTGCACCAGATTCGAGAATACTTGTGCGGAAACAAGAAAGATAATCATTTTCCTGATGAAAATTTCTTAGCTAAATTGTTAGGAACGAAAGATATTCATCGAGTAAAAGAAAGTATCAAAAAAAAGACTAAAAGTTGGCAACAAAAGATCAATTCACACAATCCTGATATTGGTTATAATCGGAAAACAGGAAAATTGGTTTTGAAAAACCCTCTGAATGGAAAAACAGTTGAAACTAATTTGATTTTTGATTCATTCATTCCCAAATAAAAATGAAATACCGCAGACGATTTTATCTCGATATTTTTTGTGCTTTTTGGGGCGAGAATTTTTCGCCCAAAAAATTACAAGAAGTAACGAATTTAGTTTTACAAGATGCTGATGAAGTAGGCGATCCTGATGCGATTGTGGGAATTTGTGATTATGGTGCTGCCTCTTTGTATCCGCCTGAAGACTATGACGACTCGGCAAGCGATGTCTTAGATTGGTTTTTAGATACTGTTTCCGAACATATCGAGGCAATTAGGGAATGCGGAGTCGAAGACCTAACCATGTGGATTTTGTATCCTTTGGAGGGGCAAAGAAATTGGGCATTTTCGGTCGAACAGCTTAAAATAATGGGCGAATTGGGCATGGCGGTGTGTTTTAGTGCGGCTGAAAGGGAAGACTCAGACCTGAAAACCGAAATTGAGGCAATGTATGAGAAAGAATAAGCAATTTTGCGTTTATTTGGGCTTCATTACTTAACATTATGATTTTTACACTTTCCAAAAATAAACTTACTTGGCGAATCGGCTTTTGGTTTGGGATCAGCTTGGGTTTGGTGGCGGGTTTGATGCTCATGGCAAAACTTACGCTTTCGGAAAAGACAGATTATGCCCAAATCAAGTACAAAATTTGCCACGATCAGCCGCTTAGTCCCGAAGAATTAGTCCAAATTGCGGAACTTTTGCTCAAAAGCGATAATGTAAATTTGACTGATCTGCACCAGATTCGAGAATACTTGTGCGGAAACAAGAAAGATTATCATTTTCCTGATGAAAAACATTTGGCAAAGATGCTGAACATCAACGTAAAAAGTTTTCACGCAATTAAAGAGGAAATTTTGACTGCATCGGAAAAATGGGTTAGGAAATTACGCGCTAAAAATCCTGATCTTGGCTACAATAAAGCTACGGGTAAGGTGGTCTTGAAAAGCCGACTCGATGGTCGAACGATTGAAACGGATTTGTTACTTGATACTTTCAAAAAATGAAATACCGCAGACGATTTTATCTCGATATTTTTTGTGCTTTTTGGGGCGAAAATTTCGTACCTAAAAAACTACAAGAAATGACAGGTTTGCAATTTACTGTTATAAGAGAAATAGGCGAAAAGAGTGAATACGGCTTGATTTATGAAAGTGGATCGGCTACGCTTTATCCGCCCGAAGATTATGACGACTCGGCAAGTGATGTTTTGGATTGGTTTTTAGATACTGTTTCCGACCATATCGAGGCAATTAGGGAATGCGGAGTCGAAGACCTAACCATGTGGATCATGTACCCTCTGGAAGGACAAAGAAATTGGGCATTTTCGGTCGAACAGCTTAAAATAATGGGCAAATTGGGCATGGCGGTGTGTTTTAGTGCGGCTGAAAGGGAAGACTCAGACCTGAAAACCGAAATTGAGGCAATGTATGAGAAAGAATAAGTTTTTGGCAGATCAAATTTTTTAAATAAAAAATCATATAAAAATGAAAAAAAATATTGTTTTTATTTTATTTTTTCTTGTCTTGTTTTGGGCTTGTACTAGCGAAAACGGCAAAAAAGACAAAATGTATTTGCCAAAAGCCTACGGCGGGCATGGCGAAATTTTGATTTTTATGGACTCGGTCAAATGGGCGAGCAGTTTGGGGGATACCATTCGGGCTATTTTTGGGACAGCACAGGCGGGTTCTTTGCAAGGCGAAAAAATATTCACCATTCGCAGAGTCGATCCTTTGAAAATAAATAAAACCCTAAAAACGCATAAAAACCTCTTGTTTGTGAGTTCTTTTGACAGCGACAGCAAGCAAACGCGCAAACTGAAAGAGTTTTTTCCGCAGGAAGGGCTGAAAAAAATTCGTGAAAACAGGGAGCTGTTCATGATGCCTCTGAAAGATGTGTATGCACAGGGGCAACAGGTTTTGCATATTTTTGGAAATTCCGATGCCGAACTTTTGACGAATTTGCGAAGCCGCTGGGACTTGCTCCGAAATGTGTTTGACGAGGCAGAAAACCAACGCACGAAGGATCGTTTGTCCGTAAAACTGAATACGAAATTGCAAGAAACTATCACACAAAAATTTGGTTTTCAGCTACTTACGCCTCTTGGCTATCAGCTGGTCGAGGAAGCTCAGGCAGAGGAGCAGGGTTTTCTTTGGTTGCGGTATCCCGACGTAACTTTTGATAAAAACATTGTCGTAACTTACAAAAACTATACTTCGGAAAGCCAATTTTCGAACGATAGCCTGATCGCTTGGCGGAATGCAATTTGCCAAAAATATTTGTACGGTGATCCCAAAAACCCTGATTCTTATATCATTACTGAAACCCTCGAAGCGCCTGTTTTCCAAAAAATCAAATTTAATGATCGGTTTGCCGTTCAAATATATGGACTTTGGAAAACCAAAAATATCTCGATGGGCGGAGGTTTTGTGAGCTATAGTTTTGTGGATCAGCCGACGAATCGCTTGTATTATGTCGAAGGTTTTGTTTATGCCCCAAATCAGCCAAAACGAGAATATTTGCGGGAATTAAAGGCAATTATTAGCAGTTTGCAGTTTGTTCAAAAAGGCAGTTAATCTTTACAAAAAATGAAAAAAACTCTTGTTTTATTGCTATTTTTCTTTCTTTCTTTTTCTATTTTTGCCCAAAATAAACCCTTTCAAGGCAGTATTACGGTCGAAAAACGGTTTTTGAGTTACCAAATTAGCCCTGATCCTACTCAAGCGGGAAAGTGGCAATTACAGGTAAAAACGGTTGAAAAAGACAAGAAAACGGGTTCTCCCTATTCGTATGTGGTGTATGTTTCGGCAATTTATTGGAAAGAAAATCAGGGAAAGCCCGAACAGGTCAAAATTTTTGGGGCAAGACAAAATGGCTACCTTTGGAATTCGATGGTTTCAGATTTCCTCAAAGTAAGTTTTGCGAATGGGGCGGTTTCGTACCAAACGGAAGGCGAACTATTGAAAAATCCTGAAAATATATCAAAAATACCTGATAATCAGGTTGTTAGCAAAACTACTGCTTTGTTCAATACGAATGAAGGTTTGAAAATTGCGATTGAATATTTTTTAAAAAAACACCTCAATCTTTTGCCCTTTAGTGATAAACCAGCCAAAAAAGAAGGCGAACTTTGGAAAGGGCAAATAGTGTATGAAGGACGGAAATATTTTTATGAAATGACGCAAGATTTTTACCAAAAAGGCGATCATGACCTCAAGATTAGGAACGAACAGGAAGCGATTGCGTATAACAGTTTGATTCGTTTCAGGGACAAAACTGCCGAAAAACCGCAAATAACCGTAGAAATCCATTATGCTAAATTTCAGGGTTTGGCATGGGGCGTGTATGAAAGTGATTTTTTGAGGAGTAATTTTGATTTCCAAACAGGCAAAGCCAATTATGAACGGATTGGGGTGGTCATTCCAAATCCGACTGCCAAAAATGGCATTCTGGAAATGTTCGAACCTGCTAATTTTACGTTGAAACAAGGAATCGAGGCGGCAGTGCGGTATTTTATTGCCCAATATGAGGATAAGTTTTTGAAACCTTAGTGTTTTTTTGATCAAGTTTTTATAAGTTTGCGGAGAAAATTAGGATTTTATCACTATTTCCATGCCCATTCGCAAACTTTCCATTGTTATTCCTGCCTACAACGAAGGCAGAACGATTCACCTGATTTTGGACAAAATAAAACAGGTTCAGTTGTTGCAAAATATTGAAAAAGAGGTCATTATCATTAATGATTGCTCGAAAGACGATACCGAAGCGGCGGTTTTGCGCTACCAAGCCTCTAATCCCGAAATATCCATAGAATACCACGCCCACGACCATAACAAGGGCAAGGGGGCGGCTTTGCATACAGGAATCCAGTGTGCAACGGGCGATTATTTAATTATCCAAGATGCCGATCTCGAATATGATCCGTCAGAATACAATATTTTGCTCAAACCCGTTCTTGATGGTTTTGCCGATGCGGTCTATGGTTCGCGCTTTATGGGTGGCAGACCGCACCGTATTTTGTTTTTTTGGCACTCGATAGGCAACCAATTCCTCACTTTCCTCTCCAATATGTTCACCAACTTGAACCTCACCGACATGGAAACTTGCTATAAACTTTTCAAGACCAAAACCGTTCAAAGCCTCAAACTTTGTGAAAGACGCTTTGGTTTCGAACCCGAAATTACCGCCAAAATCAGCCGTGTTCCCCAGATCAGGATTTACGAAGTAGGGATTTCCTATTACGGACGCACCTACGCCGAAGGAAAAAAAATAAATTGGAAAGACGGTTTTAGGGCAATTTATTGTATTCTGAAATATAATTTTTGGGCAAAATAAGCAATTTTTGTTTGTTTCTTTTTCGTAATATTGGGTTGAAAAATTACGAAAAGCATGAAAACTCTTTATTCTAAAATTGTTTTTGGGTCTTTGCTTACGATTTTGTGCGTAGCCTGTTTGCCGCGCCGTATGCCACCACAACAGTTTTTAGGATTTAATTTTACGGAAAATACACCAAAAATTATTCTGCCTTTCAAAATTGTGAATAATTTGGTCATTATTCCGCTTTTCATTAATAATTCGGATACGCTTCGCTTGATTCTGGACACGGGGGTCAAAGTGGCTTTGATTACCGAAATGCAAGCCCATGAAGCCTTTGATGTAAAAGGCGCTAAACCACAGAAAATCAAAGGTTTGGGCAATGGTGAGGAACTTGATGCGCTTTTGGTAGTGGATAACTCGTTCAGAATGACCAGCCTATACGGAGAGCATCACGATTTGCTCATTCTGCTCGAAGATATTTTTTTTCTCTCTACTCGCCTCAATACCCGCGTAAATGGGCTGATTGGTTATGATGTTTTCAAAAATTTTCCTGTTGAGATCGATTACCAATCCCGCAAAATTATTCTGCACAATCCGCTACGCCGTCTGCGAACGCGCGGTTTTCAGGAGTTTGATTTAAGCATTGAGGGAGGAAAACCCTACGTCAAGGCTCGAATCGAGATAGAAAAAGGCAAAACTATTCCTGTCAAACTCCTCATTGATACGGGCGCAAGCCATTCGCTTTCTTTGGAAATCAATGAAGAAAAAGGCATTTGTTTGCCCCCAAAAACCATTTCGGCTTATTTGGGAAAAGGCTTAAGCGGGGATTTGGAAGGAAAAATAGGACGGATTGGTCAAATAAAAATTGGCAAATACGCTTTCGAAAATGTTCCGACTTCTTATCCTGATACTGCCTCTATGGGCGGTTTTTATGGCATTGCGGGGCGAAATGGAAGTTTGGGATCGAATATCGTGAAGCGTTTTAGGGTGATTTTTGATTACCTAAATGGAAAACTCTATCTCAAACCTAATCGTGATTTTGAAAAACCGTTTTATCCTAATTTGGCGGGTTTGGAATTTAATGCGCCCATTCCTGGCTTAAAATATTATGTTATTTCGCAAGTAACGCCCAATATGCCTGCGGC
>JAAFHK010000074.1 GCA_013297565.1 Cytophagales bacterium | reverse complement strand
AATGTGTAAAAGTAGGAAAAAAACCTCAAGAATAGCAATAAATTTGGATATTTGCCAATAATTTAATCCATATTATAAAAATGCAATATAAAATAAATTTATTACTATTAAATATTCTTTCATTTTTATTTCTTACAACTTGCGAAAAGCAAAAAATAAAACTCTCAAAACAAGACGATTTGTCAAAGGATTCGGTTTATCAATTTTTGAAAAAAGAAAATTTATACCATTATCCCGAAAAGTTAGCCGCAAGCCTCGACAGCGCAAACCTAAATCACCGCCAAATCTATAGTTTTTGCCAAAAAATAAGCGATTCGAACCAGAAAATGCTTTTGGCAACGGCGGTTTGTCAGAAAATAGATAATTATACGAATGAAAACAAAACCGAATATTGGTCTTCGATCATGTTTGATTTGGAACGATTTGGGGAGTATATCGAAGTGGTTCGAACGCCCGAACATAAAAGTTTTATGGACGTAGGCTCGGCAAATGGTGAAAAACTGTATGCGGCTTTGTGTTTGGGTTTCGAGAAAGTGTATGGCATTGAATATTCGCCCGAACTGCTTGAGATTAGCCATGATTTTTTGGAAAGCTATAAAAATGAGGGCAAAGTAGCCCTTCGTTTGGCAGATGCGCTGGCAGTCGAGGGCGAATATTATGCCCAAGCCGATTTGATCTATATGTATTCACCCATCAAAGACCACGCGCCGATGGCAAAACTGTATCATAAAATCTTTCAAAATATGCGAAATGGGGCTATTTTGATCGAGGTTCGCATGGTCTATTCCAAAGAATTACGCCAAATAAGCCAGCTCGATTTTCCCAACATGATGGGTTTGTTTGCGGTCAGGCGGCAAGGAAACCATTACGAATACCTGACCTACGACTCGTACCGTAAAAATTGGCACAAACTCGAAAAATTGCCCCAATCAGCCAAATAATAGTCTATTAAAGGTTTTTCGGCTTCGGCTACGGGCGTATGAGTCCCAAACAAAACGCTTCGAAGACCTGCTTTTCGCCCAAACTGCATATCGGAAATACTATCGCCAATGACGCAAGATTGGGAAAAATCGAGATCGGGAAAGTCCTTTTTGGCTTGCAAAGCCATGCCAATTTCAGGCTTGCGAAAGGGGCTATTTTCACGAGTCAAAGCCGTACAATAATAAATCCTGTCAATCAAAACGGCTTTTTCGTTCAAATAAGCCAACATTTGATCGTGAATTTCCTGAAGTTTGGCTTCGGTCATGAGTTTCTTGCCAACGCCCTGTTGATTGGTTACAACCACAATCCGATCAAAAAACTCGTTTTTCAAAACGCTTAAACTCTCCCTGATCAAAGGCAGAAACTCAAATTCGCCCCAATTTTTAACATAATCATTTGGCAAAAGTCGGTTGATCACTCCATCCCGATCCAAAAAAAGTGTTCTGCTCATGACTTCTTCCCTACATTCGGGCAGTTAAATGTTCATAATCTTTGACAAGGGTTTTCAAGAAAGTATAATCGGGCATATCACTCTCGATTTCGAGCAGTGTTTTGATTTTTTTGGCAACTTCCCTCACAATTTCGAAATTAAAATTGCGGTCATAATTCTGGATTACTTCTTTTACTATTCGCAAATCTTTGTCCTGTAACTGAACCACTTGCGAATAAACAGGTTCGTAATTTTCCTCCTCTTTTATTTCCTCAAACCGAATCGTTTTGGCTTGCTGGAGTTTGACCACACAAGTTCCGCCTGCCAAATCCCCTAAACGCTGTCCTTTTCCCCCAATCACAATCGTAAGCATCGCAATTACGCCATAAAAAGGCACTAAACGCGCTTCCAAAAGCCCGACCAGCCAGCGCAAAAAATAACTACTCCAAGTAGGTTGCGCCCCATCGATCCGCACTACTTTGATTCGGGCTTGGCGTTTGCCAATCGTTTGCCCTTCGAGGAAAATTTCGCAAACCAAATCGTAAATTAAATAGACGAAACCCAAAAAATAATTTACAAAGTCAGGCAGTTGGCTTATTTCCGAATTGACGAAAACGATCAGCATGGCATAGCCAAAAAGTATCAGTGCATCAATGAAATATGCCAAAATCCGATCTCCTATGCTTGCCAAAGGATATTCGATGAGGACATTTTGGGCGGTTCGAATGGTGGTTTTCATTTTTTAACTTTAATTTTTAAAAGAAAAATAGGTAGCAAAAATTTTTTTACAAAAAAACTCATGCTTCATTTGTGCTAAATTATTTTCTTATTTTTATAATCGTCGGCTATTTCGGCTATTTTTCGGATTGTTTCCAAAAAAGCTGAGAGTTGTTCGGTCGGAATACTTTGACGAATTTCGGCATTAAAATCCCGCACTACCTCGCGCGCTATTTCGCGCTTCCGTTTGCCTTCTTCGGTCAGGCAGATGATCACCTTGCGTTTGTCAGCATTGTCATCTTTTCTGTAGATCACGTTTTCGTCTTCCATCGTTTTTAGCATACGACTCAAACTGCGGGCTTCCATGCCCATAAGTGGAGCTATTTTGGTAGCGGGTGTGCCGCTTTCAGGATCGATATTGAGCAGAACAAAACCGTTCGAATGGGTAATATGGGCGTTTGCCCCCAAACTGTTGTACATTTTTTGGATCGCCAACCAGGTTGCTTTGATATTAAAGTCTATAGAATGTCTATTTTGATTCATGCCCAATTATTTTTTGCTCAAAGGTACGGAAAAGAGATGTTTGTAGATAACTTTTTAAAAAAATTTGTATTTTTACCACATACAAAATTTCGTTAGTAACCCCTATTCCATGAAAGACAAAGTAGAAAAATTTATTACCGATTATTTAACAGTTGCCTCGCCGACAGGCTACGAAGGGGCTGGGCAAAAGTTGTGGCTTGATTACCTCAAGCCTTTTATTGACGATTACAAAGTAGATAATTACGGCAGTGTAGTGGCTATTATCAATCCTGATGCTCCTTATAAAGTGGCTATCGAGGCACACGCTGACGAAATTTCGTGGTTTGTCAATTATATTACCCCCGAAGGTTATATTTACGTAATCCGTAATGGCGGCTCCGATCCTGTGATCGCCCCTTCGAAGAGGGTAAATATCCATACCGAAAAAGGGATTGTAAAAGCGGTTTTTGGCTGGCCTGCTATTCACGTCCGCAAAGAAAAAGAAGACCTCCCTACCCTGAAAAATATTTTTTTGGATTGCGGTTGCAGTTCGAGAGAAGAAGTTGAGAACTTGGGGATTCATGTAGGAAGTGTGGCTACTTTCGAGGACGAACCTATGGTTCTGAACAATAAATATTGGGTAGGACGCGGCTTGGATAACCGTTTGGGCGGTTTTACGATTGCCGAAGTTGCCCGAAAAATCAAAAAGAACAAGAAAAAATTGCCTTTCGGCTTGTATATCGTTAATTCCGTTCAGGAAGAAGTGGGGTTACAAGGAGCAAGAATGGTTGCCGATTGGCTCAAGCCCGATGTGGCTCTGATTGTTGATGTTTGCCACGATACCAAATCGCCCATGTACAACAAACAAACGGAAGGCGAAATAGTGGCAGGTTTGGGTCCCGCTTTGTCGTATGCCCCTTCGGTACATAACAATTTGCTAAAAATGCTTCTACAGACCGCACAGGACAATAAAATTCCTTTCCAAAGATTGGCTTCTTCGCGCGCAACAGGTACGGATACTGATGCCTTCGCCTACTCGAATGGCGGCGTGCCTTCGGCATTGGTTTCTATTCCTTTGAAATATATGCACACAACGGTCGAGATGGGCAATATCGAGGACATCAAAAACACGATCCGTTTGCTTTATAATTTCCTTTTGCAACTCGAAGCAGGACACGATTTCAGATATTTCAAATAAGCCTTTTATGCCGATTTCTACGGAAAATATAAAAAAAATTCAAAAAACGATTGCAGAAAACGGCAATCAAGCCCGCTTGATTGCTGTTAGCAAAACCAAACCTATCGAACTTTTGCAAGAAGTATATGATTACGGTTTGAGGCTTTTTGGGGAAAACAAAGTACAAGAAATGGCTTCGAAACAGGAGGTTTTACCGCCCGACATCGAATGGCATTTGATTGGGCATTTGCAGACCAATAAAGTACGGCAGGTTGTGCCTTTCGTGAGTCTGATCCATTCGGTTGATAGCCTGAAACTTTTGCAGGAAATCAATAAGGAGGCTTCCAAAATTAACCGCCCTATCGATTGTCTTTTGCAAATGCACATTGCCCAAGAGGAAACCAAATTTGGGTTTTCTGAAACCGAATTTTGGGAACTTTTGGAAAAAAATGCCTTCGGAAATTTGCCTTTTGTGCGAATCAAAGGCTTGATGGGTATGGCAACGAACACAGATGACGAGGTACAAATCCGTTCCGAATTTCGAGGTTTGAAAAATTTGTTTGAAAAAATAAAACAAGAATACAAAAGTCAGTTTTCGGATTGGTCGGAACTTTCGATGGGCATGAGTAGCGATTACGAAATAGCTTTGGAAGAAGGCAGTACGCTGATCCGAGTTGGTAGTTTGATTTTTGGTGAAAGGCAATATGTGTAAAAAAAAAATTAACCCTGCAAAGATTTTGCAGGGTTTTTTATTAATGATCCTTATAAAGAAAAAAACGCATTTTTTGTATCTTTGCCCAAAATATACCTCAAAACACTATTTTCTATGCTTAAAAAATTATTTTTCGTGCTTTTATTGAGTTTCCCTATCTTGGTTTTTGCCCAAAATAAAGACAAAATAGCCATTGCCATTCACGGCGGAGCAGGTACTATCAAAAAAGAAAATCTCACGCCCGAACTTGAAAAAGCCTATCACCAAGCCCTCGATCAGGCTTTGGAAGCGGGTTATGCGGTTTTGGAAAAAGGCGGGACAAGCCTCGAAGCCATCGAAACGGCTATCAAAATTTTGGAAGATTCGCCTTTGTTCAATGCAGGAAAAGGGGCTGTTTTTGCCAATAACGGCAAAAATGAACTTGATGCGGCAGTGATGGACGGTAAAACAGGCAAAGCAGGAGCTGTAGCAGGCGTTACAAACGTGAAAAATCCTATTTTGGCGGCGCGGGCGGTTATGGAAAAATCCGAACACGTGATGCTTACAGGCAAAGGAGCAGAAGAATTTGCCCAAAAACAAGGTTTGGAAATAGTTGATCCGAGTTATTTCAGAACCGAATCCCGTTTTCAACAATTAGAAAAAGCCCGAAAAGCTGATCAGGACACAACAGGAAGTATAGAACTTGAAAAAGCGTATAAATATGGTACTGTTGGGGCTGTAGCTTTGGATCAGTACGGAAATTTGGCGGCAGGAACTTCGACAGGCGGCATGACCAATAAAAAATATGGTAGAGTAGGTGATGCCCCGATCATTGGGGCAGGAACATACGCCGATAACCAAACTTGTGCGGTTTCTTGCACAGGGCATGGCGAATATTTTATTCGGGCGGTCGTAGGACACGAAATTTCGGCTTTGATGAAATACAAAAAATACAGTTTGAAAAAAGCCACCGAAACCGTTATTTTTGACCAATTAAAACCTATTGGCGGCGAAGGTGGTTTGATTGCGGTTGATAAAAAAGGCAATGTTTCCCTACCTTTCAATAGTTTGGGAATGTACAGAGGCTACAAAAAGGCGAACGGAGAAAAGAAAACGGCAATTTTTTAATATTTTTTATTCCAAAATGAAAAAACAAGTTATTTTAATTTTTTACGGGATTTTCTTAAGTCTTTTTTTGGGTTCTGCTTCTGTGCTTTTTGCCCAAACGGATAGTTTGCGGATAGTGCAAAGACAAGATTCTTTGAGAAAAATCAAAAATAAGGGCGAACTTACCGTGCCAACTCGTGCCGCTTTGCTTTCCGCCGCCCTACCAGGGCTTGGACAGTACAGGAACAAAAAGTTATGGTATTTGCGCATACCCATTATTTATGCAGGTTTGGGCTTTTTTGGCTTCAATGTTCGCCAGAATCATGGCGAATATATCCGCTGGCGCGATGCGCTTTTGTACAAAGATGACGGCAATCCGCTTACCAGAGTCGATCCGAAATATTCGAATCTTACTTCCGACCGTATGCAACAGGTGCGTGATAATTATCGAAGAGAACGGGATTATAATATTATTCTTTCGATTCTATTTTACGGTTTGAATATTGCTGAAGCCGCTACTACGGCGCATCTTTTGGATTTTGATGTTTCTGACGATTTGAACGTGCAGATACGCCCTGCCAGTATCAACCTCGAACAAGGAGGGCAGGCTTTTGGCGTAAAAATTACGATTCCACTCGACAGGCACTATATTTCTAAATAAAAAAAGGTATTCCGTATGTCAAGTCACCCGCGCATTATTGCACTTTTATTGGCTTTTTCGATTTCTTTGGTTACGACTGCTTTTTTGTCCTTAGTTACAGGGACTTCGTGGTTGGCAATCTTGGTGGCGTGTATTATGTCTTTTGCCTCGACTTTTATCCTCACTTACGTAACTTTAGAATTTCTGATTTTTAGGGAAATCAATAAAATTTATGCCGAAATTGGCAAAATTAACAGCGAAGACCCCAATTATGCTTTCGACATTAAGCAATCCACCAATCCTTTCAGGCGTGTCAAAGAGGATATGTTGGCGTATGCGAACCGCAAGCAAAAGGAAATTGATGAGTTGAAAAAATTGGAAACTTTCAGGCGGGAATTTATTGCTGATATTTCGCACGAACTCAAAACACCACTTTTTGCGGCGCAAGGTTTTATCCTTACTTTGCTTGACGGAGCAATTAATGACGAAGCAGTTAGGGAAAAATTTTTGAAAAAAGCCGCCAAAAGTCTTTCAGGCTTGGACTCGCTGATCAGGGATTTGCTTACGCTGTCCCAAATCGAATCGGGTGATATTACCATGCACTACGAAGTATTTGATGTGGTAGAGGTGGCTCTTGAGGTTTTTGAACAGTTTGAGGAAAAAGCCGCCAAAAAATTCATTAATATGCACTTTGCTGAAGATTACGAAGAAGCGATCCTTGTCCATGCCGACCAGAAACGGATTACTCAAGTCTTGAACAATTTGGTGAGCAATGCCATTAAATATTCGAACGAACACTGCACGGTAACTCTCCGTTTTGAGGATCGACACAAATTTGTAGAGATTTTTGTCATCGATAATGGCAACGGGATTCCAAAAGAAGACGTAAAACGGATTTTTGAACGGTTTTACAGAGTCGAAAAAAGCCGTTCGAAAAAACAAGGCGGAACAGGGCTGGGTTTGGCGATTGTCAAGCATATCTTGGAAAAACATCAAAGCAAAATAACCGTCAGTAGCGAACTGGGCGAAGGGACGATTTTTAGTTTCAAATTGGAAAAAGGTTATTAGTTTTTACGAATAAATCTGTAGCATAGCCTTCAGAGTGCGTCTAATTACTTGATTTTCAATAAAATACAAACACCCTAAATGGCTTTTTAAAGCCCTGATTCGAATTAGTTTTTATGAATTGCGTTTTTTTACTTATAAATCAATTTGTCCAATAAAATCGCTTTTTTGATTGCCTGAATTTGGGCGGAATTTGCTACAGAAGGGCGGCGTTCGGCGGTCGTGTAGGTAAAAACAGGAACAGATTGCACCAAACGACCTTTGTAAAAATAATGATGCACAAAATAACCCTGTCGCAAACCCTCACTTTGTACCTGATCAAACAAGAAATTACCAAAACCGTAAAAAATAGGTTTTCCTTTATAAAACTCGATTTGCTGAACCTGATGGGCTTGCGAACCGCAAACGATGTCTGCCCCCATATCTGCCAATTCTTTGCAAATGCGGGCTTGGGACTCGAAAGGATCATAGGCGTTGCGTTCCCCAAACTGTACAGAAACCAAAACTACATCTATTTTTAATTTGTTTTTCAAACTATCGATCATTCTTTGTGCTTTGTCTTTTTTGTAGGCATTCGCCCCAACTCCGTTTTTTTCTGTAGCGCATTCGTTCAAAGGACAAAGTTCGTTATATCCTACCCAAGCCATACTTTTTCCACCTTTTAGCTTGATAATCAAGGGTTTGTTCGCCTGTTCCTCCGTCAAACCTCCCCCAAAAATCTGCATACCGTTTGCCTCATACCATTTAAAAGTTTCAATATAAGGAGCATTCCCAAAATCCCGATTATGATTGCCTGTTAGTTCGACAATATTTACGTTAAGGTCTTTCAAGGCTTCAAAATGCTCTTTTTTGCTACAAAACTGCAAACCAGATTTGAATTCACAAGGAATTTTAAAACTAACTTCGTTGCTAAGATGCACATAATCAGCCCCTTCGAACTCCGAACGGATCAGTTCTGTCAGGAATTTTACGCCTCGTACATCTACCGTTCGTCCTGTGCCGCGCGTGATGGCGGTTACGCCTGTTTGAATAATGTGCGTGATTTGTTCGGAAAAAGAAAATCCTTGATTTTGGGGCAGTAAATAAGCGGGATATTGGCTTGGATTGCGAAAAAATGATTTTCCATCTATCTGAATAGCCTTGAATTGGGCAGTATTTTGGGACAAAGGAATGAGTAGAAAATTGGTTTTGGCAAGAGGTATAAATTTTCGTAAATCACTGATAACCAAAGGATTATTTCCTTCAAAAACCGAATCGGCAAAGGGTTTTAGGCTTTCCCAAACGTATATTTTTTGTTTTTGGTACAAAGTCCGCAGTTCGGTAGTGCTTAGATTGTCGGTTTGGGCATTAAAGCCTGTAACCAGTACAAGGGGTTCGGTAAGGGAAAGTTTTTTAGCTGTTTGAACAAATTGGAGGCTTATTTTTTGCAAAAGAATTTTTTTTTCTTCCGTTTTATTTTTTTCCAAAACTTGCTTTGCCAAAATCAAACTTGTTAGGGCAAAAAGAAAGGTAAAAAGAAGTATTTTTTTCATGGTTTTGTGCTAATTAATTCATTTTTCTTTCAAAAATCTCTTAGGAAAGGCGAAAACCAATGACCAAAATATCATCAAGTTGGCTTTTGTTTTGTTTCCAATCCAAAAAAGTTTGTTCCAAAATGTCCCTTTGTTCGGGGAAAGGTTTGCGATGAATCTTGTGAAGGAGTTTAAAAAAATTCTTTTTCATAAATTTTTGGTTGGCTTCGCCACCAATCTGATCATGAAATCCGTCCGAAAAAATATAACAAAAGGTTTTTTCTTGGAAACTAATGCTTTCCTTGGAAAACTGGTGGTCGGCAAATTGTGTTCCGCCGATGGAAATTTTATTACCTTTAATTTCGATAATTTCGCCGTTTTGGACATATACTAAGGGGTTTTTTGCTCCTGCAAACTCAAGCGTTTTAGCTTCCTTGTCAATCACGCAGAGCGCCAAATCCATGCCATCTCGGTTTGTGGTTTGGTCTTGCTTGAGTGCCACCCGCACACCTTTGTTCAGTTCGCTAAGGATTATTTCGGGTGAGCCAATGTGTTGTAATTTAATGATCTGGTTCAGAAGGGCATCACCTACCAAACTCATGAAAGCCCCCGGAACGCCGTGCCCTGTACAGTCGACCGCCGCAATAATTGTTTTGTTGCGTCCCTCAATCATTTGTTCGGAAAACCAATAAAAATCACCTGAAACGATGTCCCTTGGGCGAAAAAACACAAAAGAATCGGGCAGGATTTCTTGGATACGAGAGATTGAGGGAAGCATCGAACTTTGAATCCTTTGGGCGTAGTTGATACTTGCCGTAATGTGCATATTTTTGCTTTCTATGACTGATTTCTGTTTTTCGAGTTCCTCATTTTTTATCAAAACCTCCTCATTTACTTCTTTCAAATTTTCGGATTGAATCCGCATTTCTTCGTTCTTTTGGTTAATAATTTGGACTTTTTCGATCAAATCCATTTGTTGTTTTCGCAATTTTTTCTGGATAATATACGAAACCACCGCCAAGCCCAAAAGGGCAACGATTGCCAAAGAAGCAATAGCTAAATTGCGGTTAAAACGCTGTTCGGCTATTTCTTTGTCGGATTGTACCTCGACCAGTTTTTCGCTGGTGGCAGAATGCATGGAGTCTTTTTCGTTGATAAAAAGTTTCATTTGTACCAAGATGTGTTTGGTGCGTTCGTGAGCATCTTCCAAACCCACTTCGGTTTCGACCAGTGTGCGTTCGAGGCGTGTCAAATAGGCACGAGTCGATGCTTTTTGGCTGGTACTAATATCAGGGCGGTTCAGTTGCGTACCTACAACCTCTATTTCTTGGCGAATTTTGGCACTTTTTTCGGTCAAAAGTTGCTTTTCGAGTTCGAGTTGGTTAAAAAGTACATTAAAATTATTGGTATAACTGCTAAAAGTGGAATCCAAAAGTTTGCGCATCATGACATCGCTTCCGTGTGTTTTGATGTGCAAATACAAATATTTATCAATATCGACATAATCCATTTTATACACTTCGTACCCTTCTACTTTTACCTCGCTTTGGTCGTTAATTGTAATATTTGCTCCACCTCTCAATATCCCAAATTCACCTGCCTGATCGGTTTTATACACTTTGCCCTGTACCATGACTCGGACATTCTCTATGGGGCGCATATTTTCGTCAATGACCATGACGTGCGTAGCGAATGCCTTGAAACGGGCGTGGGTTTTGAGGGAAACAAAACTAAAATTATTGAAAAAAACAATGTCTTCGGCTTTTACTTTTGTGCCATCGATGCTGAACTGGGTGTAGTTATTAACCACAATTTTTCGCGGTAATTCCATAGTGAAACCGCCTTTGTTGTTGGTGCGAACTTCTGTATATTTTTCATTGCCGATCATGGCAATTTTTACGCCCTCGACAGGCATATTCAACTCGTTGATAACCCGACCGCTTAGGGTGTGTGGCGTAGCGTGCAAAGATATATGAATGTGGGCGTTCATAGGATCATATTTCCAATCCACTATTTTCATGCCTTCCTTAATCACATTTACCTCTTTGGGACGTTCGATATAAAAAGGAAAAGAAATCGTAAAAACGCCCGCAGTATCTGTAATGACAAAGCTGCTTCCATTGACCGAAACTTTGGCATTAACGACCACATTATTCTCATCGTCCGTTACCCAGCCCTTGATGGTTGTAGGTTTTTGAGCCATTGCCCCCTGCGCAAACACAAGGCAATAACCCAATAGTAAGTATATATACTGTTTCATTTGGCGGATTTTAACTGCAAAATTTTTTTTTATTAGCTAATTTTCCTAATTTTAGGTGCTATCTTCATGAATTAATCAATAAAAATACCAAATACGTTCCCCATGCGGTTTTTTTTCTTGTTTATTTTTGTTTGTTTAAACTTTGACCTTGTTTCGCTGGGACAAAGTTTGGCGCAGACCAACTATAAGGATAGTTTATTAAGGGTAACGGTAAATGCCGATAACGATACAATCAAGGTTATAGCTTTTAACGAGCTTGCCAAAGTCTATTGGTATATTTCTTTGCCAGAAGCTATCAGATACAGCCAAGATGCCCTTTTTTTATCCCAAAAAATAGGTTATGAGAAGGGCGTTGCGCGCTCCATGAACAATATGGCAGTAGCGCTCAATTCTCAAGGCAATTTTTCAAAAGCCTTAGAGTATCATTTGCAAGCTCTCCAAATTCGCAAAAAACTAAATGATCAACTGGCAATAGCCCAATCTTTTAATAATATTGGCGAAGTTTATAAATTTTCTGGAAAATACAACCAAGCCCTCGAATATTATTTTCGAGCAATTGATCTCAAAGACCGTTTTGGAGATAAAACAGGCGCAATCATTTCTTTGAATAATATTGCCGATACTTACCGCCGCCAAAAACAATACGAACAAGCTGAAAATTATTTTGGAAAAATAATTGAAATTGAAAAAGAAATTGGCATAAAGGATATGGTAAAAAGTATTACGGCTACCAACATTGGCTTGCTCCGTTTCGAGCAGGGCAATTACGAAAAAGCGGAGGAATATTTATTACAATCTTTGAAAATTGCCCGTGAAGGCGGCAATTTGTTTAGTGTTGGTTATTGCTATAATGGACTTGCTAAAATATACCAAAAACAAGGAAAATTGGATATTTCTACAGATTTTGCTCTCAAAGCTATTTCAGAAGCCGAACAAGTTGGGATTATGGTTATTTTTAAGGATAGTTATGAAACCCTTACCGAAAACTATCGGCTACAAGGCAATTTTGTCAAAGCCTTTGCCTACCAAACCCTTTACTTGCACTACAAAGACAGCCTTTTTGGGACTCAACAAGCCCAACAAATTCAATATTTGGAAGTAAATAAACGAATTTTGGAACAAGAAGCCGAAAACAAAGAACTGAAAATGGTGCAAAAAGAACAAGACCAAAAATTACGAGAACAGGTAATCATGCTAATGTCTGTAAGCGCTATTTTGGGGTTTGGTTCGGTTCTCATGCTACTTTTGTTCCGTTCGCGCCGCAATTTGTCGAAAAAGAACAAACAAATCGCCAAACAAAAAAGCCAAATCGAAATTCAAAAAGAGCAAATCCAACAAACTTTCCACGATCTAAAAAATGCGCAAACCCAAGTGCTGCAATCCGAAAAAATGGCAACTCTTGGACAACTTACCGCAGGAATAGCCCACGAAATCAATAACCCAATTAATTTTGTTTATGCGGGAGTTAGCACTTTGGAGGATTATCTGGTTGATTTCCAGCATTTTGGTAAGGCATTAGGAATTATTTTACAAGACGAAAAACTACAAACCGAATCAGAGAAATTAAAATCGATTGAAAAATTGGTCAAGCAAGTAGCCTTAGACGATTTGCAAGAAGGTATTGATGAACTGGTATCGAAAATAAAAATAGGGGCGGAGCGCACCGCCGAAATAGTGAAAGGTTTGCGAATTTTTTCACGTCTGGATTCGAGTAGCCTGAAACGAATCGACTTGCACGAAAGCCTCGATGCTACACTCTTGATTTTGAACCATTTATACAAAAACAGAATTAAAATCGTTCAAGATTATGACCGCCAAATGCCTATGATCGAGTGTTTTCCTGCCCAAATCAATCAAGTGATGATGAATTTGATTGCTAATGCTGTTCAAGCTATTGAAAATGAGGGCGAAATTTTGATTCGAACCGAATACTTGAACAAACCAAATGAAAATAAAACGGACGAAAACCAAGATTGGGTAAAAATCACGATTCAGGATTCAGGACAGGGCATCGAAGTTGAAAACCTGAGTAAAATTTTTGAACCATTTTTTACGACCAAAGGGCTTGGGCAAGGCACAGGCTTGGGTTTGGCAATTTCGCAATCCATTATTCAAAAGCACAAAGGGCGAATCGAAGCGCACAGCGAACTGGGCATGGGAACGGCTTTTGTGATTTG
>JAAFHK010000072.1:9302-13294 GCA_013297565.1 Cytophagales bacterium | reverse complement strand
AAATCAATGACTTCTTCCATCGTTTGGTAAATGCCGTTGTGCATATAAGGTGCAGTGAGAGCGCTATTTCGGACTGAAGAGGTTTTGAAAGCAAAACGGTGCAAATCTTTCTTGTGCAGATAATATTTACCCAAATCGCTATCTATGCTTTTATTATCTTTTTGGGCAGGTACGCCCAAAATTTCTGATTCCGTTTTTATAAAATCGGGTGGCACTACGCCATTAAAAAGTGGCATGAAATGACAAGTGCCGCATTTGGCTTTGCCCATAAACAAATTAAAACCTCGCTTGGCGTTTTCAGAAAGCAAAGCCGATTCGCCTCGCACGTACTGGTCGAAGGGTGAGTTAAGGGCTACCAAAGAACGAATATAATGCCCGATAACCTCCTTGACTTGCTCCGAACTAATCTGATTTTGGGAAAAAGCCTGCTCGAAAAGTGCTTGATAATGAGGCTTTTGACTTATTTTTTTGACCGCTTGATCAAACGATCCGTGCATTTCTTCAGGATTGTTCAGCACCTCAACGGCTTGATCTTCGGTATAACTTACCCGACTGTCATAGAATAGGCTGTTTTGCAAACCAGCGTTGAGCAAAGTAGGAGCATTGCGGCGGATTTTTCCCTTTTCTGCTTTCAAACTGGTAATTTTTCCATCTGTAAAGGCTTTTTCGCCTTGATGACAGGAAGCGCAAGACATTTGGTTGTTTCCTGAAAGAATGGGATCAGAAAATAGGGTTTTGCCAAGCGCAATTTTTGCGTTCAATCTGTCGTACTGGCGCTGAGGCGAGAAATACAGCGTATCAAAACTTCCTTTTTCGAATAAATGGCGGGCGGTGCTTTTAAAAGGGCGGCGTTCGGTAAAAAATGGAATTTTACTATCTTTTTGGATATCCAACAGCAGGGAAGAAATGGGATTGGCGTATTGGATCATAAAAGTCAGGCGGTCAAACTGATCAAAATTTTTGCCTTTTAAAAAAAGTATCGCCGAATCGGTTTTTTGTCCAAATTGCTGTACCAAATTTTGGGACGGAATCGTGGCTGCGTAAAGTGAAATGGTATTTTTCAAAGAAATAAAGCTTTGCTGGGCTTCGCCAATGCCTGTTTTGGCAAGCGGCGCATCAAAACCCGAAATGCCCAAGGTAAGCATTCGAAAAATTTGCAGACGCATGGCATCAAAAACGTGGCTGTCGGTCATGGTGGTTTGGGCGGCAACTTTTTTGAGGCGGTTCAAATTGGCAATTAATACATTGATTTCAGCAATAAGTGCCTCTTTTTCAGTGCTTTGATAAGCGGGGAATAGAAATTCCTCGATTACCTGCAAACCCGTTGGGGCAATGATTCGTTGGTTGGGATCATCTGGCTCTACCTCGTCTATGGGCGCGCCGTTGATCGCCTTGGCGGTGGCAGGATTATAGATTTCTACCAAAAATTCTATTTTTTTGTACTGCGTACGAATCGCTAAAAAACTCGTTTGTAAGTTATTTTCGCTGTTTTTTTCGACCAAATCCAAAAAATTTTTTGTCAAAGTTTGTAATTCTATGACATCGTTGAGGTATTGGGCTTGGACTTTTTGAACTATGGTTTGGGTATCAGTTTTTTGTTCGGTAGCTTGGTTTTGGCAGTTATTGAAAATAATGATGAGCCATGTAAAAGTGCTTATTAAAAACAGTAATTTTTTCATATCATTTAGTAATAGTTTGTTTGAGAAAAAAAGCAGTTTTTGGGAAATTCAGATTTCCCAAAAACTGCTTTTTTTTAGCGTGGCAATCCTTTTACCACAATAATTTGGCTGGCTTGGCTTTCGTTAGGTCTGCCTTTGCCACCATCTACCCCTTTGTAGGCATCTCCTACCCAAGTGTGCGGCTGTATGCAGATGTAGAAAGTATTGGCAATGCCAACTGTTTCTGAAATATCCATCATAGCTCCATATTCCCAAGAACCGTTGCGTGAAGCTCCCCCTACGTTGTATTTGGCGGCATCAGTTTGGGTGCGGCGGTGATCCAATTCCATGACCTTTTTCAATTCGCCAGTGGCAATATTGTATTGATAAATGTAAGAATCGTGCGTTTCATCACCGTAACCATTTGGGTCTTCTTGGGTATAAACGTAGTTCTGGGTTACACAAATGTTATCAACGTTTTGAAATTCTTTAGCTTTTCCGCTGCGGTCGTCTCCGTCCAATATCACTTCCAAAGTTCCTTTTAATGGATCGCTGGCATCAAGCATCAAGCGATAGACTCGACCGTATTTGGTGCGTGAATAATCAGCATTTATGCCTGTGTTGTTTTGTCCTGTAACATTGAAATAAATTTCACGAAGATTTGCTCCGCCGCCTTTGCGGTAGTCGATGTCTTCAACACGCCCAAATTGGATTGATTTTAATTCGGTAGATTTGGCATTGACTTGCGCTCCTGTGAGGGTATTTACGTTGTCAATTTTTACAAATTCCACTTCGTATTTTTGTCCTGTCATGATGGCTCGTTCTCTCATATTTTGATCTTTTCGGCGCATCACATACATTCCACCGTTTCTCAAATCTCCTACGGTGTTTGTAAGATACATGGCTACTTGTCCGCCGTCAGTTCCCGAATCATCATCACCAATAACGATGACCGTTTTTCCTGAATACGCATCTTTAGCCAAAGGAACGGCATTTTCGGCATTCCAACGTCCCAAAAATTCTTGTTCTCTGCTTTGACTTGCCGAACCCGCAGAAGCATAGGGATCAAGTGCGTGCGTGCGCGATTCTGGATTACTTTCTCCACAAGTAAAATAAAGAGGTCCAAAACCGTGTTCTTGTTGAGTGGCTAAAGTTGCTGAACACAAACGCCAGATTCCACCGTCCGAATTAAGAATATACTCTCCTTTTACTGGTTTAAAGGTTTTGTCAAGAGTAATGCGCGAAACGGCAAAATTGTCTTCGTGATTGACGAGCATAGTAAAAGTTCCATCAGTGTTTTTGAGCATACCTGAACCGTCAGCCGAACCTCCGAATACAAAGTTGGGCGACTGCTCAAGGCGGTCATCACTGCCTATCAGACTAAAAATTTCCAAATTTTCGAAACCTGCCTGTTTCTTAACGAAAGCAGGCGTAGCCGAATGATTTTTTAGAACTACTTCACTGGCAGGAGTACTGTTGTCCTTGCTACAAGAACCTACTAAGAGGGCGACCGCCAAAGAAGCAGTCATAAAAGGGTGTTTGTTTATCGTTTGCATAAAAAAATGATGAAGTAAATATTTTATGCAAAACAAGCACACAAACTTTACATGAAAGTAACCTTAAAATTAACAAAGGAAAAACATTAAGGGACTCATGTTTTTTCTTTGATCGGTTTTTAATTATTTTTTGTTCCGTCTTCCACCCAACATTTAATTAGAAGGATTTGCGCAGGGCTTAATGTTCCCATCAAGGGCATAGTACCCGACATCGTGCGTGTTTTGATACGTTCGGCACTGGCTTGAACATTAGCCAATACCCTAAAATCGGCATGGTTCGTACCCACATGACAGCCTGAAATAGCACAATATTTTTCGATAATGGGTTTGATGGAGCTTTGGTAACTTACTTCACTTTCCACATTAATTTGGGTGCTACTGGTACAGCCTTTCTCATTTTTGACCACAAAAGTATAGTTACCTGCCCGCAAGTTTTGGAACAAATTGGTCGTTTGAAAAACGGTGCGCTGGTTATCGTGTATGCCATACATAAGCCTGCTCGTACTGGTAGCTTGTATTTCTACCACGCCTACGGACTCTCCGCATGGGCTTGGGCTAAGCTGTTTGGCTAAAATCGAAGGTTTTTCAAGGCAATTTTCGGCTTGAATTTCTACAAAAGTGCCATGAGAACTACAAGAAAATACGATACAGAGCAAAAATAAGGAAATCAAATCAAGTTTTTTCATGAGAATCAAGCGAATGTAGTTTTGGTTTTGAAGAAATACGTTTAAATCAGGGAATAAGATTTAACTTTTTGGTGTAAAACTTGAAAATCAAG
>JAAFHK010000072.1:0-9292 GCA_013297565.1 Cytophagales bacterium | reverse complement strand
AATCGAGATTAAAAACGTAACCTTGTATCTCTAAAAACATACGAAAAAAAATGCGTGAAGCGGCTTTCAAAAAACAAAGACAAGACAGTTGGCGGCAGTTCGAAGAAATTCTAAAAACTTCTTCTCGCCAAATCAACCCCGATACTCTTGCCGATCTTTTCATAAAAGTTTCGGACGATTTGGCGTATGCCCGCACCTATTATGCTGATAGTCAGCTTACTACCTACCTAAATCAACTGGCGAGTCGTTTACATTTGGCAATTTATAATAATAAAAGACAAGAAAAAGGTCGTTTTCGCCGTTTTTGGCAAATCGAACTACCGCATCTTTTCTACAGTGCCAAAAACGAATTGGCGCTGGCTATGGTTGTTTTTATCGTTTCTATGGTTTTTGGGGCAGTTTCTACGGAGCATGATCAGCATTTTCCACGCCTGATCATGGGAGATACTTACGTAAATATGACTTTGGATAATATCTCAAAAGATGATCCCATGGCGGTTTATAAAAAAGCCGAACAGATGAATATGTTTTTTGCCATCACCATAAATAATGTTTTTGTGGCGTTCAGGGCTTTCGCTTTTGGGGCAATTTCGCCTGTTTTGACGCTTTTTTTGCTTTTTTACAACGGAATCATGGTTGGTGCTTTCCAATATTTTTTTCACCAACAAGGACTTTTTCTTACTTCTTTCCTTACGATTTGGATTCATGGCGCTTTGGAAATTTCGGCAATCGTGATTGCGGGTTCGGCGGGAATCGTTTTGGGTTCGAGTTGGCTTTTCCCACAAACCTACACCCGTTATGAGGCTTTTAGGATTGGGGCAAAAAAAGGTGTAAAAATAATCATTGGCTTAGTTCCTGTTTTTATTGCGGCGGGTTTTTTGGAGAGTTTTGTTACGCGCTTTACCGAAATGCCCGACATTTTAAAATGGGCAATTATTTTGACTTCTTTTGGCTTTATTATTTATTATTTTGGGGTGTATCCGTACCTCCTCAACCGCATCGAAAGATACAATGCGGAAAAAGAAATAGCTTGAAATTAGTTATACCTTAAACCGTATAGATGTAATCTTTTCAAAAGATTACATCTATTTGATAATCAATGATTTACAAGATATAAAATGTTGATTTTAGAAAGGTTTTTAGTATAATTTCCACAAAAACCGAAATTTGATGGCTTCTCTCTCCAAAATTTACGACAATCAAAAACTTTTTGGGCAAGTTTATACGCCGCATTTTGTGGTCGAAAAAATATTGTCTGACATCGGTTTTGATAAGCCTCATATTTTAGGAAAAACGATTTTGGATCCAGCTTGCGGTGATGGGCGTTTTTTGACGGTAGTTGCCGAAAAAATTATTGAATTTTCGCCCAAAGAGCATTTACAAGCGAATTTGGAAAAAATACACGGCTGGGATATTGATGAGCAAGCGCTCGAATATTGCTTCGAAAACCTCAACAAACTTGTCAAACCGCTTGATATTCAAGTAAATTGGCATATTCAAGCCTGCAATTCTTTGAAAAAAATTCAAGAAACGGACACCCAAAAATTTGATTTTATTGTCGGCAATCCGCCCTACATTCGCATACAACATTTGGAGGAAAGCGAAAGGGCTTTTTTGCACAATTTTTATAGTTTTTGCCAAACTGGTTCTACGGATATTTACCTTGCTTTTTATGAATTATGTGATTTTTTATTAACAAAAAACGGCATTTGTGGTTTGATCACCCCAAATACATTTTTTTATAGCCAAACAGCGAAAACCATGCGGGATTATTTTGCGGACAAGCAAAATCTTATCAAAATCACCAATTATGGCGATATTCAACTTTTTGACCATGCCACAACTTACAGTGCGATTTCGATTTTTGGAAAAAAAACTCAAGAAAATTTTGTGTTTGAACAAGCGAAAAACGCAAACGAATTTGAAACGAAAATTATGGGTTTTGAGCAAATTCAGAATCGAAAAAGCTGGCAACTTTCTACTCAAGACCTGCAAGGTTTTGAAAATCTGCAAGATATAAATTTGGTCAAATTGAAAGATATTTGCCGTATTCACGTAGGAATTACGACCCTTTGCGACAAAATCTATATTTTTCCGATCCAAGAAATAGAAAACGAACCCGATTGTGTGTGGGCAAAAACGCATTTGAAAGGCTTGATAAAAATAGAAAAGGCAATTTTAAAACCGATCATCAAAGCCTCCAAACTCAAAAGTAGCAAAGACGAAATTAGTCAATATATCTTGTTTCCGTACCAAAAAATAAATGAAAAACACAAAATTATTCAAGAAGAGAGTCTAAAAAACGAATTTCCATTTGCCTACGAATATCTTTTGAGCCTAAAAAATGAATTGGACAAAAGGGACAACGGCAAGGCGAATCCTGTGGCATGGTATGCTTTTGGGCGGAGTCAGGGTTTGGATACGAGTTTTGGAAAGAAAATTTTGTTTTCGCCTATGAACAATAAACCCAATTTCGTTTTGGTTGAAAATGAAGAATGCACCTTTTATTCAGGTTATTGCATCAAATTCGAAGGCGAATATCCGTTTTTATTAGCCCAATTAAATTCTCAACGTTTGGCAGATTTTATTTCCGTTTCGAGTCGGGATTTTCGGGGCGGTTGGAAAGCCTATAACAAAAAAATTTTAGAAGAATTTACCATATTAGAGTTTATGAACAATTTGCGTAACACCCTTTAGGGTATTTCTAAAATATTGAAAATCAAATATTAGCACAGAGAAAGTCTATGCTACAGACTTGTTCATAAACTTTATTGAAAGTAAATTAGCTTTCACCTAAAACAAATATTTTTGTTTGTTTCTGTGGCAAACAAGAATGTTCGCCGTACGAAAAAATTTTAGAAGAATTTACCATATTGAAAACCTAAAAACAGGAAAAATAAATTACTTTTGGGTTTCGAACCTTACTTTAACGAAATTTTTATTTCAAATGCCACAAAAACCTGAAGCCGTACTTAAGGAACTAAAAGCCAAAAAATTTGCTCCAATTTATTTTTTGCAGGGCGAAGAACCGTTTTATATCGACCAGATTTCGGATTTTATAGAAACCAACGCCCTGAACGAAACCGAACGGGGGTTTAACCAAACGGTCATGTACGGCAAGGATATTAATATGCTTACCATTCTAAATAATGCCAAACGTTTCCCGATGATGGCACAGCGGCAGGTCGTGATTGTAAAGGAGGCGCAGGAAATGAACGATTGGAACAATGAAAAAGCTAAAGAACTTTTTATGGCGTATTGCGAAAAACCACTACAAAGTACAGTTTTAGTGCTTTGTTATAAACATAAAAAAATAGATTCACGTACAAAACTTGCTAAATCGCTTGATTCTAAGACCACTTTTATCGAAACCAAAAAAATGTACGACAATCAACTCCCCGACTGGGTGGCAGATTGGGTGGCACAAAGAAATTTTAAGATCAATACCAAAGCTACGGTCATGATCAGCGAATATATTGGCAACGATCTGAACAGAATTGCGAATGAAATAGAAAAACTGCTGATCAATTTGAAAGAGGGAACTGAAATAAACGAGGATATTGTTACCAAATATGTAGGGATTAGCAAAGAATTTAATACTTTTGAGTTGCAGGAAGCGATTGCCAAGAAGAATAATTACAAAGCAAACCAAATTGTGCATTATTTTGTTGCAAATCTCAAAGCCAATCCAATTATTCCAGTGATTGCCTTGTTGTTTGGTTTTTTTACCAAAATTCTTTTGGTACATAAAAGCCCCGACAAGAGCAAAGCGGGTTTGGCGAGTTTGTTGGGCGTAAATCCGTTTTTTGTGGATAATTATTTGCAGGCTTCAAACCATTATCCGTTACCCAAAGTTATTCGAATTATTGAATATCTGCGCCAAGCCGATCTACAATCGAAAGGAATCGACAGTACGCTTTCCGAAGGTGATATTTTGAAAGAATTGGTATTTAAAATTTTGCATTGATTTTTTTGTATCAGACCCTTTAGGGTGTGCCAGTATATTGATTTTCAGACTATTATAAACACCCTAAAGGGCGTTTTACAATTTGATTGATTTTTTATTTTTCTTATGAAACCTTCCAATAAGCACAAGAAAATCTCTTTTATTCCAAATTTTGATCAGCAGGAAAATTTTTTTTTCCAGTCAAGAATTGTATTTTTTTGGCTAATGGTTTGCTTATCAGGACTTATGTGCGCCTGTGACTCAAAGAAAAAAGATGAAGACAAAAAATCCACTTTTCAGGATCAATTACAGCAAATGAGCAAAGAACTCAAGCCTTTTTTTGCGAATCAAAAATATACAGCCCGAAAAGTAAAAAATCCGAAAATAAGCACACAAACGGGTTTAGAAATAGAAACCAATTTTCCCATTACCGATCTTTCATTCAGTCCCAACAACCAATTTTTGGCTTCCTGCGGCATTGATGCCGAAGATAACGTACAGGTCTGGAACTTGGAAAAAGGAAAACTACACAGCAGGGCAAGTAAAGGCTTTTTTCATAAACCTGTTTTTACACCCGACAACCAATTTCTGGTTTATACCGCCCTCCAAAACATTGAGGTTTGGGACATCAAACAAAATAAATTAGCCAATAAATTTCCTTTTCCTTCAAAAAATATCGTTTTTAGTTCCGAAGGTTTGATGGTTTGTGAAGATTCCGCCTTGAGAGTTTTTCAGGCAAATATCTTAAAAAACACAGCCGCCCCGATCCTGTCGGAAACTGATATAATTGCGGGAATTAGTTTTGGTTCGTCAAATCAAACCCTCGAACTGTTGAATCGCCAGAAAGCTATGGTTTGGGAAAACAACCAAATTTACAGAATTACGCACGATTTGATACAACCGATCTCGAATCGTTTTACGTGGCGAAATGGAAAAGCCGCCCTCATAAGCGAAACAGGACGAAGTTTGACGATCAAAAATGCAAAAGATGAGGTTTTGTGGGAAGTGCAAGGAAAGGAAGTTGTGCTAAAAAGCAATACGAAATTTTCGGCAGAAGACCAAAAAATGCTGGATTTTATGAATACAGAAGGGTTTTATGATGCGGTTCTTTTTTCGCCCGATGGCAGTTATTTGGCAACAATCTATCACAGTTTCTTGAACAGCCAGTCCATTTATTACCTTCGAATCTTTGAGATGCAGACGGGCAAAATGCTTTTCGAGTCAAAGGCTAACGAACTGGATATCAATATATTAGCTTTTAGCCAAGACTCCCAATATTTGGCGCTTGGCTTGGGGGATAATATCAAAAAAGGAAAAGGGCAGATCAAAGTCTATGATTTTGCAAACTTGCTAAAAAAATAAGAACCCAAAAATTTACATTTTTCAAAAAAGCGTATTTTGTACAAAATACGCTTTTTTTATGTCTTTTGACCAATTTATTTTCCAATCAAAGAAATCAATTTTTCGGTAGAAAGCGGTTTGGAAGCAATCCCAATGACAAAGGGAAAAGAATGAATTTTGCCTTCGTCTTGTCCCGAATCGATTCCTGTTACCACCAAAATTTTTGTACTAAGGTGTTGGGCATGAAATTTTTCATTGTATTTTTCCAAAAAATCTACGCCTGAAACAATCGGCATATCCAAATCCAAAATAATGAGTTCAGGAAAATCGACCGTTCCTTGATAGCGTTCCAAATGGCGCAAACCCGTCAAACCACTCATTTTTTTATCCACGCGTTGGCATCGAGTCGCAATTTCGATCATTTGAGAAGTGATGTAGCTGTAAATGTCATCATCATCGATGATCAATATACTTTTGTAAGTGTCCATATCGTTGTTTTTTGATTAATAATTAGTATTTTGATTAAAAGCGAACTCCCAAAACCGTAATATCATCACGTTGGAATTGGTTCCCCTGATGCTCTTCGAGGTCTTTGTTCAAAAAATCACCTTGTTCGCTAAGGGGTAGATGTGCAATTTTGGCTAAGGTTTGCATAAAACGCTGTCGACCGTATTTTTGTTTCAAATGGTTGTGCTGATCATACAGCCCATCACTGGAAATATATAAAATGTCATTGGATTGTAAAAAAATGACCTGTTCGGTAAAATCTTTTTCGTGCTTTTGTCTCGAACCACCGACTGAAAAACGGTCGGCTTTGAGTTCTGTTATTTTGTCATCTTGCCAATAGAAAGCAGATACTTTTGCACCTGAATAAGTAATTTTGGATTTTTCGCCCCATTTTTCGATTCGACAAATTGCCCCATCTATGCCGTCATTGTTCAGCGTAATATCCTGTTTCAAAGCCCTTTGGATTCCTCTATTCATCATGCGCAAAATTCGAGAAGGCTCAATAATTCGTTTTTGATTCACTATTTCGTTCAGCAACGTATTTCCCACCATGCTCATAAACGCCCCAGGAACGCCATGTCCTGTACAATCGGCTACGGCAAGCATTAGGCATTCGATTTCATTGCTTTGTTCTTTTTGCATTTTGGCAAACCAATAAAAATCACCTGAAACGATGTCTGTAGGTTTGAAAATGACGAAAAAATCAGCAAAATGCAATTTAAAATCTTCGTCTTCGGGCAAAATCGCTTCTTGAATGGTTTTGGCATAGCGCAAACTATCCATAATTTTAACATTCGTAGTATTGATCATTTCGTTTGCCTCTTTGATCGCCCCGTAAGCCTGTGCATTATTGATCCCAATTGCCACATAAGAAGCCATATTCGCCAAAATTTCTAAATGGACTTGGTTATAGGCATTTTTATTTTCGCTACGCACCAATAAAACACCTGTAACTTCCTCTTGGATCAGCAATGGAATATAGATAAGCGAACGAGGCTGATCCAAATATTGTTCCGAAGGCGGTTTTTGTGTGTATTTTGGATAATCTTTTTCATAGTCATTTACAAAAACCATTTGTTTGTTTTTGACTGCCCAAACGATCAATCTATCGTGGTCTTCTAAGGATATTTTATAATTATTAATGACCCGATGATCTTTGTAAAAACCCACAAAATCCAAACGATTGGCTTCTTTATTGACCAGAGCAATCCCAAAACCGTCCGTAGAAATCAATTCTTTTGTGCTGTGAAAAGCCGTGTCGTAAATTTCTTGAATATCCAGCGTAGAATTAATTTTTTCACCGACCAGTTTTAGCACCTGAATATTGTTGTAGGCTTCATCTACTGCCTTTTTTTGTGCCAAAACTTGATTGTTTTTTTGTTCGAGTGCTTCATTAGCACTTTGTATTTCTACATACGCCTGCGCATTATCAATCCCAATAGCCACGTAAGATGCCAACGTCCGAATGATATCGAGGTCTATTTCTGTATAAACATTTTTTTCGGTATTTTGGGCAAACAAAACTCCCATGACATTATCTTGAATGATTAAGGGTATATAAATCAAAGATTGCGGATTGGGAATACCTACTTTGATACTTACATTACTTGCAATGTATAGTTTATGTTCTTTTTCGAAATCATTGATAAATATTTCCTTGCGATTTTGCGCGCACCAAACGATCAAGGTATTGGTGTCATTTAGGGCAATAGGTTCATGTTCAGTTTGCTTTTCGGTTTGGGTATAATGCCCCACAAAATCAAGCCTTTGATGTGTTTTATTCACAACCGCCACTCCAAAAGCAGAAATATCCAGCACTTCCAAGGCACTTTCTAAGGCAATGTCAAAAATTTCAGGAATAATAATCGTTAAATTGATCTTTTCGGCAACCCGTGTCAATACCTTGATTTTATTGTAAGCACTTTCTGTGCTGCGTTTTTGCGATTCAATAATTTCTTTTTGGGACAAAATTTCCTCATGTTTTTGAGAAAGTTCTTGGTTACGAAGTAGAGTTTCCTCTCTTTGCAATTCCAATTCCTTATTTTTTACCTCCAATTCGGCTGTTCTATTCCGTACTTGGGTTTCAAGGTCTTCTTTTTGTTGGGTAATAATTCGCTGTTTTTCTTTTTCTTGGTTTAGGTGCATTTTTTCTTGTTCCAACTTCTGCATCTCAATCGTTACACTCATCATTTTCATGCGGTTTGCCATACCTGCCGAAAAAATCAACACTTGGAGAGCCGTACCAATCTCGTCTGCATGGCTCGTAAAACCATTTGAGGGAATAAAACCTTTATAAACCAACAAAGAAACACTAACTCCAATAAGAAAAATAATATTAGCAATCAAAAAATAAGTAGCGGCGGCGGCAGTAAGTTTGCGAAGAATAGCTACAATATTAATAGCAAAAATCATCACAATAGCCACAATAATAGCCACAATCAAACCTTCAGTACTCCAGATGTCCAGCAAATACAAAATGATCATGCCCAAAAATGCCCAAGCCACATAGTTGAGGGATTTGTACCATTTGGGTAAATACTGCTTGAGATTAAGAAAGCGATTGCTGAAAATAATAAAGAAGAACCAAGTAAGCGTAATGAAATAAAAATTGCTCATTTGGTTGAAATACGGATAATTATACCAAACAAACTCAAGCATAAAACCGCTTACAGTTGCCGAATTAACACAGGAAAAGAAAATGAAAAAGGCATAATAAATAAAACTACGATCTCTAAAAAAAAAGAACATAATCAGGTTATAGCAGAACATAATCAGCATCAAGCCCAAATAAATACCATGAAAATACCGAATATAGGAAAAGTTTTTTACTATCGGGGCTTCGGGATACATGGCAACATTTTTAAAAACCTCATCGGCTTGCACATTTTGGATTGAGGAAGCTATTTCGTTGCGTACTTTCAGATAAAATGTTTTTTGTTCGTTTATGCGTAATTTGACAGGCAGGTAAATCGTTCGACCATAATACACCGATCTTTCTTTCAACACCTCCAATTTTCCATTTTTCCGTTTCTCTATTTTTCCGTCCGCTTCCTGCCAATAAAGTTCGACAAAATCAAACTCCGCATTGATCAAAAAATCTTCCCCTTGAGAGCTGTTTTTTATTGTAAAACGCAACCATTGTGGATTCGAACCCATATTGATGAGATCAGGATAAGAACTAACAGGAATAAAACGCAAGGTATGAGCATCGGCGGTGAGGCGTTCGAAAGTCATAGTAGAGGAAACATTGGGCAGAACCTCAAGCGCACCGTAGAGTTGCAAAGGCTTGCCTCCTTGAGCATAGCTCAGGAATCCTTGAGCCAAACACCTTTCGAAAGCCAGCCATGCTACGCTGAAAGTGAATAAAAATAAAATTTTTTTCAAGTTCGTTTTACCTATACTTTTTAAAATCTCATTCCCATACTTCTTACCAAAATTTATGCTAAATATTTGGTTTTCAAAATCCTATATTCAAATAATTAATTTTTCCCCTACACG
>JAAFHK010000071.1 GCA_013297565.1 Cytophagales bacterium | reverse complement strand
GGCTATCAGGGCAATACTATCGGCTTTTGCCCGCATCATGGTGAGGTCATCACCAATGATCGAAACAGCCAAATCAGCCGCACTTCCTGTAACAATTTCCATTACCTGGTCGATAATGGGTTGCCCTGAAGAAAACCGAACACTTGGCAGGGCATTTTCGAGTTCCGTTTTTATCAAAATCAAAAGTTCTTTTTTGGTAATGGTATCACTCCACAAATGGTAATCTTTCAATCCGACCAAAATTTCGTTTCGGTTGGCAGGAAAGGGATCAGTGCCTTCATCATTTCGCCCTGTTTGGGTAATGACGTAGGAAATTTGCGGGTATTTTGCAATGATTTCACGTATTTTGGGGGCATATTGGGCGTTTTCTTGGATCGTAATGCCCGCAGCGAAATTGCCTCGCAAAAAAATCGAGCCTTCGTCAAGTTCGGGCAAAAATTCTGTTCCCAATTTGAAACCCAAAGAAATAAGCCCAAAAACCAGCAAAAAACCGCTTAAAACTGTAGCTTTATAGTTTTTGAGAAAAATATTTAAAATAAAAGCATAACTTTTTTCTACCCACTCCAAAATAATATTTCGGCGTTCTTTCAAAGGGCTGTCGGGATTGGCAAGGGCTTTTTGGTAGGCAAAAGAAACCAAAACGGGAATAAAACTAAGTGCGGCTAACATCGAACCTACGACCGCAAACGCCAAAGTAAGTGCCATAGGCGAAAAAAGTTTGCCTTCGACACGAGTCATGAGCAGGATCGGCATATACGCCAAAATAATAATAGTAACGGAAAAAAAGATTTCGGAAGCCACTTCTTGGGCGCTGTGAAGCGTAATAGCCATAATTCCTTTTCGCCGTTCTTCGGAATCGGCATTTCGATAGCTACGGATCAGGTGTTCGACCATTACGCACGAACCATCAACAATAATCCCAAAATCGATAGCCCCCAAGGAAAGCAAATTGGCAGGGATACCCGTCAAACGCATCAAAATAAAGGCAAACAAAAGGGCAAAAGGGATTGTAAGGGCTACAACCAAAGCACTGCGCACACTTCCCAAAAAGAAAATTAGAATAATTATGACAATACTTACGCCTTCGAAAAGCGTTTTTCCTACAGTTTCGAGGGAATGGTCGATGAGAAAACTACGGTCGTATAGGGTACGGATTGTTACGCCGCTTGGCAATTCACGTTCTTGTAAATCTGCCATTCTTTGTTTCAGTTCCATCAAAACCTCACTTGGGTTTTCGTAGCGTCTTAGCAAAATAATACCTTCAACCCCATTATTTACTTTTACGCTGTCTTCGGTAACGGTGTAACCCAAAATTCCGCTTGGCGGAGGTGGAGCAATTTCGATGCTTGCCACATCGCGCACAAAAATAGGTACGCCACTTTCCGATTTAATCACAATGTTCTCGATATCGATTTCGGTCTTGAGCGCCCCCAAACCTCGCACCGCAAAACCCTGTCCGCCTCGTTCGATCACGTTCCCGCCCGTATTCTGGTTATTGGCAACAACGGCTTCTTCCACATCGGCAAGTTGCAAGTCATATTTTCGTAATTTGTCGGGATCGAGCAAAATCTGAAATTGTTTGAGAGGGCCTCCAAAAGTTACAATTTCGGCAATGCCATCGGTTTGCAACAAATACGGTTTGACCACCCAATCCTGCAAATCGCGCACTTGGGTAGGCGAAAAAGTAGGGGGGGCTTCGACCACATAACGGAAAATTTCGCCTACTGCTGTAGAAAGCGGAGCTAATTCGGGCGAAACGCCTTCGGGTAATTGGGCAGTGGAAAGCCTTTCCATGACCTGTTGGCGAGCAAAATAATCGTTTGTGCCGTCTTCGAAAGTAAGTTGGACTACTCCCAAACCAAAAATAGTTCGGCTACGGCGGTCGAGAACGTTTGGCGTGTTTTGCAAAGCCCGTTCGATGGGTACGGTTACTTGCTGTTCGACTTCTTCTGCCGCCCGTCCAGGATAAACGGCAATGACAATGACGTTTGTGTCGGCAATATCGGGGTATGCCTCGATCTTGAGTTGAGTAAAACAAAAGTAACCAATAGCCATCAGTACGGTACTAATAGCCACTACCAACCAGCGATTATGTAGGGAGAAAGTAAGAAGTTTTTTGATCATGTTGTGTTATATGTTGTTTGAGTCTTTATAAGGCTTCAAATCTTATAAAGGCTTGATTATCATTTATTTAATACCCAAAACTTAATCCTTTCAACTGCATAACTCCTTCAACGGCTATTTTTTCGCCATTTTTCAACCCTTCAAAAATGATAATTCTGTTTGCCATTTGCTGTCCTATTTTTACCTCTCGCCTCTCGAAAGTACGCAAGGCGGTTTCGACAAATACATAATGTTTTCCCTGAACCGTTATAAGGGCATTCCGATGCACACTTATAAATTTGCCTTCGTCCAAACCAAAAGCCGCCATAGCAAACATTCCTGCCTTGAGTTTGCTGTCCGTATTGTTAAGCACTATGCGCAATTTGACCATGCGGGTAGTATTATCGACCATATCGGCAACGTGGTCAATCGTTCCTTTAAAAATTTCGTTGGGGAAAGCCGTAAAACTAATTTGACATTGGCTCTGTTCGGCTATTTTGGCGATTTGGCTTTCAGGAATATCACAAATCAAGTAAGCCGTTCCCATTTTTGCCGTCTTGAGCATACTTGGGTCGAAACCATTGGCAATGAGTTTTACCTCGTGTTCGATCAGCGCCGAACGTTCATTGGCAAGGTTTGTCTGTTCCATACTCAAAGCGGCTTGTGCATTGAGCAAGTCCTGCCCCGTTGCCGCCCCATGGGTCAGTAGGTCTTTGATGCGTTCGAGTTCTATCTGTTTTTGCTTAATGCTAATATTCTGAATCTGGTTAATGTTCATTTGGTGTTGGGTTAGCAAGGAATAATTACCCGCCAATTCGGAGTTCTCGAACAAAATCACATTTTGTTTTGCCCCTTCGTCCGAAACCAAAACGGTGGCAGAAACCTTAGCAGGTGCGGTAAATTCTGCCAAAATATTACTATCATTTACGGCTTGAGTTTTGAAAAAATCCGCAGACTGCGTTTCAGGCAAAATAATAACTTTTCCACCTTCTCTGACCGTAGGGCTTTGTGTGCTTGGCAATTTTCGTGTTTCTTTTTTCTCACAAGAAAAAAGAAAAAGTAGCGAAAAAAGCACAAAAATAAAATTTTTCATATTTGCGTTGGTGTTTTCGTTAATCTGTAAAAACCTTAATTGCCCAATTCGCTGATCAAGCCTGTAGCATACAAAAGTTCGATATAGGCTTGACGGTATTGGAATAAAATCTGGGTGTATTGCTGTTGCGTATGCAGCCAGTTGCGCTGGGCTTCCAAAAAATCGATAATGGTAGTGCCTCCTCTTAGGTAAGCGTAGCGCACATTTTTCAAAATCTGCTCCGATTGTTGTAAAATTTCCTGATAACTCCGCACATTTTCAGCCTGCGTCTGGTAAGCCCTATGTGCTATTCCAATTTCGGTACTTATCTTTTGTTCTACGGCTTTAAGTTGTTGTTCGGATTGCTGTTTGAGGAAAAAAGATTTTTTGATTTCGCCCTGATTTCGGGAAAAAATAGGGAGTTCGAAAGTAGCAAAAATGCCCAAATACGGCACACCATTTTGCGGATTCCAAATAATACCCGCTTCGGGCAAGGGAATGCGCAATGCTTTTTGTAATTGGATATTCACTTCCGAAACTTCTATATTTTTTTGGGCAAAAAGCAAATCACTGCGGCTGGTCAAAGCCCTTTCCAAAAGGCTATCGAGCTGGGTAGGAACAGTAAAAATAAATACCGAATTGGTATCTATAGCTATATTTTCAAGTTCGGTTTGCACTCCCAGCGCCAAACGCAAATCTTGCAATTCGTTTCTGTAATTCTGTTCTTCGGTCTTAATTTCTATTTCATATTGTTTGCCCAATAATTGCGTCCGCATAAGTTCGGTTTGCATGATGACCTGTTTCTCGAAACGTAATTGATTGATACGAATCAGGCTATCAAGGTTGTTTTTGGCTATTTTTACAATTTCCAAGTTTTTTTGAGCAAACCAAACCGTTAGCCATTTTTTAGCTACTTCTACCAATAAATTTCTTTCGTTTTCCAAATAATTTTTTTGTTCTAATTGGGCGTTTTGCTCTGCGAACAAAATTTTGGAACGCCTCTGGGCAGGTAAATGAAATTTGCGGGTAAGTTGCCACCAAACTTGGCGGTTGTCGTTCCGATACCAGCTTGTATTTTCGGCAAATTTATTAGCCTGCAAAAGTTGCAAACTTTGGTTGTTTAGGACTGGGTTTGGACGCAGTTTGGCACTAACAATGTCTGTTTGGACAATTTGTATATTGTACAGTTGTGTTTTCAGCACAGGGTTATTTTCTTTTGCTTTTTGCAGGGCTTGGGGCAAAGAAAAGCTATTTTGGGCAGAAACGCACAAAGGTAAATAACTCAAAAAAAGATAAATAAGGCTAATAGGAAAAAAATTCATACGCTTTTTTATAAAGCGCAAAGGTAATTTTTTCTTTAAATAAAAAAGAAAATATATGTTATACCCAATCAAAAATGATTTTGTATGGCGAACATTCTTGTTCGTTTTACGACACGAACCAATTTAGTTTCAGTATAATTTGCACAAGTCTTTCGTTACCGAATAGTATTGAATAGATGATAAATCTCACGCAAGCCGTAGTGATAATGTGCTTTGTTCATGCGAGAAATGATTCGGCGAGCAAAATCGATCTCTTGAATCGTATTAATGCCTAATTGCAAACCTTTGGCTTCGGGGCAAATGTGGTTGTAGTGAAAATAATAATTTCCCAAAGGGTCATTGTCATAAAAATATTTGGTGGCTAATTCGAAATGGTCGGGGCGGCTAAAATGCTCGAAAGCTTTTTGGTAGAAAGTTTGGCGGACAATCTCGACACTCATGCCGTAAGGGAAAGTTCGATCTTTGACGTTACTCAAAAAATCATATTCATTGGTCAGGGTTTTTTCGAGCATTTCGCCAATCGTTCGAGTATCGGCAAAAATATTATCTCCATTCAAGCGTATGCCAAAATCGAAACCAAAAGCCTGAAGGCAATCACTAAACCGCTGGGCAACATTATCCAAAGAACCGCGATAAATCTGAATAGCGTGCTGTTGGCAATATTCCACGATTCTGTCGTCTGATGGCTGATCAGAAGTGGCTACTACGATCTGTTCGGCTGGGAATAAAGGGCTGACTCGTTCGTAAATATACTTGATCAAAGGCTTGCCATGAATTTCCAACAGCGCTTTTTCTTTTAAGCGACTCGAATTGAGGCGGCTAAAAATAACAACACCTACTTGCATAATGTTAGGGTTCGATCGTAAAAATTCCTATTAAATTAACTTTGACATGATCGCCCAAAACCCAGCTCGATTTGCCCACTCCGTAATCCAGGCGGTCGATGGTAAAACGGCTTGTAAATATTTTTTTTCCGCCTTCGGTGCGGACTTCAAGTGGAATTTGAAAAGTTTTAGTGGCATATTTAATTCGTAACTGTACGGTTACTTCATATTTATCTTTGTTTCGTTCTATTTTTTGGCTTTTAAAATAGATAGTAGGGTGTTTGGCGGCATCAAAATACAATTCTTCCAATAAATTGCGGTCGCGCGTTTTGTTGTCGGTTGTAATACTGCCTACCTCGATTTCGGCTTCTATGTAACTGTTTTTCAGGTCGTTTTCGTCAAAATGCACCTTGACCACTTCGGGAATCCCAAAACGCCCTTCTACCCAAATTCCTGCGTTTTTGACCTCGAAACGGGCTTCCGAACGGCTACGGTCGAGCTTAAGACGCTGGGCGTAGGTATCCAAAAAGATCAAAAACAAACCGAAAAAAAACAATAATTTCATGTTTGGAAAAACTAAGTTTGGCTTATGAGGGCAATAATAACTAAAATAGCGGATATTTTTGTATATTAGTCCAATTTTTAACTCCTTTGAAAAAAATATCTAAATTTGTTTTTTGTGCGTTATATGGTTACAAATCTATGAAAAACTAAAATCAAGACTTCCTCTATGGACAAATTTATCAATCTTTTTACCGATTTTGGTTTCAAGAAAATATTTGGTGAAGAACCCAATAAGGATTTGCTGATCCATTTCCTGAACGAACTTTTGATGGGCAAAGAGAAAATAAAGGACTTAACCTATCTCAAAAATGAACGTTTTGGCAAGCACAAAGCTGAAAGAAAAGCAGTTTTTGACCTTTTTTGTGAAAATGCTGAAGGCGAAAAGTTTATAGTCGAGGTTCAGCGAGTCAAACAAGAATTTTTCAAAGACCGAAGCATTTATTATTCGGCTTTTGCGATCCAAGAGCAAGCCCAGAGAGGTAAAAATTGGAATTATGAACTCAAGGGCGTTTATACGATTGCCATTTTGGATTTTAGTTTTAATGAAAGCAAGCAAGAAAAATTTGTACATCGAATCCAATTATTGGATACCGAAACGCAGGAGGTTTTTTATCATAAATTGACCTATATTTATTTGGAAATTCCCAAATTCAACAAGGATTCGGAGCAATTAGAAAATGACTTCGAAAGGTGGCTTTTTGCTTTTAAGAATTTGCATAAATTGAAAGACAAACCTGAAGAATTGCAAAGAGGCATTTTTTTGCGATTGATGGAATTAGCGGAAATTGCAAGTTTTAGCAAGAAAGACCAAGTAGTTTATCAGGAAAGCCTAAAAGATTATTGGGATTTGAAAAGTGCGATTGATACGGCTTTTTCCGAAGGAAGGGAAGAAGGCGAGCATATTGGGCTGGAAAAGGGAAAAGAACAGGGAATTTTGGAAGGAAAAATCGAAACTGCCCAAAATATGCTCAAAAAAGGTTTTGATGCAGAAACTATTGCCGAAATTACAGGTTTGACACTTGAACAAATCAAGAAGTTTAGATAAACAAACACGCTTTCTTTTATGGACAAATTTATTAATCTTTTTACCGATTTTGGTTTCAAGAAAATATTTGGTGAAGAACCCAATAAGGATTTGCTGATCCATTTCCTGAACGAACTTTTGATGGGCAAAGAGAAAATAAAGGACTTAACCTATCTCAAAAATGAACGTTTTGGCAAGCACAAAGCTGAAAGAAAAGCAGTTTTTGACCTTTTTTGTGAAAATGCTGAAGGCGAAAAGTTTATAGTCGAGGTTCAGCGAGTCAAACAAGAATTTTTCAAAGACCGAAGCATTTATTATTCGGCTTTTGCGATCCAAGAGCAAGCCCAGAGAGGTAAAAATTGGAATTATGAACTCAAGGGCGTTTATACGATTGCCATTTTGGATTTTAGTTTTAATGAAAGCAGAAAAGAAAAATTCGTCCATCGAATCCAACTATTGGACAGCGAAACGCACGATATTTTTTACCATAAACTAAGCTATATTTACCTCGAAATTCCCAAATTTAACAAAAATGCGGAGGAATTAGAAAATGATTTCGAGCGCTGGCTTTTCGCTTTCAAAAATTTGCACAAGCTGAAAGACAAACCTGAAGAATTGCAAAGAGGCATCTTTTTGCGATTAATGGAATTGGCTGAAATTGCCAGTTTTAGCAAAAAAGAGCAGGTAGTTTATCAGGAAAGCCTGAAAGACTATTGGGATTTGAAAAGTGCGATTGATACAGCTTTTTCCGAAGGTTGGGAAGGTGGTGAGCAGATTGGGTTGGAAAAAGGCGAGCAAATTGGGCTGGAAAAGGGCATTTTAGAGGGAAAGATCGAAACTGCCCGAAATATGCTCGAAAAAGGTTTTGATGAGAAAACAGTTGCCGAAATTACAGGTTTGACGCTTAAACAAATCAAGAATTTAGATAAATAAAAATGCAATTATTGCTACAAACAGACACAAAAACCATGAAAACATTATTTTTCTCTCTTTTTTTTAGCCTAAATTTTTATTTGGCTTTTGCTCAAACTCCCGAAGAAATTTACAAACAAGCCAATGATCTGGCATTTCGGGGCGAATATGCACAGGCTATCGAACTTTTTGATAAATACATAGAACTGAAACCGACTTCGACCAATGCGACTTATACAAGAGGATGGTGTTCCCAATTTTTAGGAAGGCATCAGGAAGCGGTGAGGGATTTTACGCGAGTTTTGGAAATTGATAAAACCTACAAAAATGCCTTTATTTTGCGAGGTGTGTCGTATTTTGCCTTAAATATGGCTGATCAAGCAGTTGTTGATTTCGAAACCGCCCTCAAGCTCGACCCAAAAGATCATGTAGTTTATACCAATTTGGGCAAGGCAAAAGAAAAAAAACAACTTTTTTCAGAAGCGCTTTGGTGCTACACAAAAGCCCTCGAACTCGAGCCTACTTATGAAGATGCCCAACGCAACAAAAGGGATTTATTGGCAATTCACAAGGATTTGAAACTCCCCACACTCGAACGCCCAAGCCCTTCGGCAATCTCGAAAATGGATACTACAGCCCAAGAATATTTTGAAAAAGGCTTCCAATTTGCAGAAAAAAGGGATTTTGCGAAGGCTTTAGAATGGTACGAAAAAACCCTAAAAATAGACCGAAATCACAAACCGACTTACGATAATCGGGGTTGGATTTATAGTGTTTTGGCAAAATATGCGGAAGCTCTTGTTGATTATGACCGTTCTTTGGCTATTTCGAGCAGTGCTTGGACTTTCAATCAAAGAGGTTACGTCAAACACAGGCTCAAGCGTTACGAAGAAGCCATTGCAGATTTTGACAAAGCCTTAGCCATAGATTCGAATTATACTGCCGCTTTGGAAAATCGAAAATTGTCCCAAAATAAGATTTCCCAATTTATTGTTGTGGATAAAACTCCACCCCAAATTACGATTATTTCGCCTGAAGTTTCTCGTGGCTTGGACGTACAACGCATGGACGAATCGGCAACGGTGATTGGCAAGGCAATAGACGAAAATGGAATCGAGCAGGTTTTGATCAATGGTTTGTCGGCAAATTTGAAACCTAACGGCGATTTTGATTTGACTTTAAAACTCGTCAATGGAAGCAATAAAGTTTCGGTTGTGGCTTTCGATTTCAAAGGCAACAAAGCCGAACAAGTTTTTACGATCAAAAAAGTGGTTGCGGCAAGTGCGAACACCAAAACTGAAACCGCATCTGCGGGAAAAAATTATGCCCTGATTTTTGGGACTGACCAATACGAATCTTGGACTCCACTTAATAATCCTATCAAAGATGCCCAAACGATTGCCGAAGAATTGCGCACCAGTTACCAATTCGACACGGAACTGATCCAAAACCCAACCAGACAGGAGATTTTGGCAACTTTGCGGAAATATGCCCAAAAGAATTTCGAACCGAACGATCAACTTATGATATTTTTTGCGGGGCATGGGCATTTCGATGAGGTTTTTGGCGAAGGATATTTGGTGGCGAAAGACAGCCGCAAAGATGACGAAAGTTTTAGTTCCTATCTTTCTCATTCGCAACTTCGAACGCACCTCAATAATATCAAATCCAAGCACGTTCTTTTGGTTATGGACGTTTGTTTTGGTGGCACTTTTGATCCTGTGATCGCCAAGCGGGGCGACGAAACGAATAGCCAAACCAATTTATCAAAGATAGAGTTTATCAATCGTAAAATGCGTTTTCGCACGCGCCGTTACCTTACTTCGGGTGGAAAAGAATACGTTTCGGACGGACAAGCAGGCAAACATTCGCCTTTTGCTCGCAAATTTCTGGAAGCCTTGCGTTCGTACGGCGGAAATGACGGAATCCTGACCATTACCGAAATTTTGAGTTATGTCGAAACCCTTTCGCCCGAACCGCGCTGTGGTGAATTTGGGGATAATGAACCAGGTAGCGATTTTATTTTCTTAGCAAAATAGGTTTTTCGTTTTATAAAAAAATTCTTTAAAAAGTTTTTTAAAAACCTTTTAAAGAATTTTTTTTATCTATTTTTTTCTATCCTTTCCCTAAATTTGACAAATAAATATGCCGACAAAAGCATCAAAACGCCAATCACCATCAAAACAATCACTTTTTGGACTTCCGTAAAATTCACTAAATCCTGCGTGTAGAGTTTAAAAACTGCCAAAGCAAAAAAGCCTATGGAAAGATAGGTTAGCGGTTTGTAGATTTTGATTGCCGAATTGAAAAGCACTACGATTGCCTGCAAAATCAATAAAACGGTAATGATTCCGTTCATTTCGGGCAAAAAACTCCTGATCATGTTCGAGTACATGAGCGCAAAAATGATATGCACCCAATACAAATCAAAAATTTTGCTTTTTTCATTTTCAGCTGGATAATTTCCCGCCAAACGGTAAATGAGCAAGTATAAAACAAGAAAAACCAAGAGAGTAGCCGTAATATCGGGCTGATTCATGGAAAAATAAGCATTGGCATTAAAAAATATCAGACCGATCAGCGTTAGCAAAACTTGCGAAAAGCGGAACGCCAACCACGCATTATTTTGCAAAGCCACGATCTTGTTGTGCCAAAAAACCAAAAGGGCAAAATACAAGGCAGTTGCCAAAAAACTCAAGCCCGCATCGGCATTCGTCATTCCCCAACGCAAAACCACCAAGAAAATGCAAAAACCCAAATAGTAAAAACCGTAGCTAAAAATAAGTTTATAGGGCGAGGTCGCAAAGGCGGTTTTGGAATAACCTTTTCGGAACAAGAAAATGAAAACGAACCAAGCCAAACTTGCTAAAATGGTCATTTGGCAATCTCGAAATTGTCCATAGTGATCAGCACAGAAACCGTAGCGGCGAAAATAATGATTTGCAGTTCGAGCAAAATTTCCTTTTTTTGGGTAAATTCGTGCAAAACAAAAGCCACCACGACCGATCCCCACATTGCCAAAGGCAAATAATCGGGGTAAAAGAAATTAACAGAAGGTAAAAAAGCAAGTGGAATTGCCAAAAAGAAAAGGCTATTTAAAATTTGTGTAACAAAAACAACATTCGGGTTTTCATTGGGCTGAAATTCGGGAATGAGTTTTGGCAACACTTTTTGGTAAAAAATTTGCAAAAAACCGACACTTAAAAAGGTCAAAATAATAGTAGTTTTGCCAAAAGGCGGCTGAAAACTTAGCAAAGTCATGCCGTTTTCGGCTTGGGCAAAGGAAGCCAAAATGCCAAAACCCAACCAAACGAAATGCGACCAGCCCAAGCATTCGGTAAGTGCCAATTTGTATTTTTTTCCTAAGAAAATAAAGAAATACAAACCCAAAATAGCCGTAGGGAAGCCCCAATCCCTGAATTGGAACATACTAAAAACAAAAAACGAAAAGGCTAAAGCCAAAAACAAACTTTCGAAAACCCCGTAGGCTATGTATTTTTCCCACTCCTTGCAATTTTCGGCATTTCGGCGAAAAAGCAAGACCAAAACGGCAGAAAGGGCGATCAAAACCAAAGAATTGATAAAGCCTTCAGTCCAAAGATCGGTTTGCCAAAAAAGGAAAATAATGGGGAAAGTAAGCGCCATTTTGCCCAAAGCAAGCAGTAAAACCAAATAACCTTCGTAGCGAACGGTGCTGAAACGGAACAGAAAACCGCAGTAGATCAAAGCGACCGCCTCGACCGACCAGAACAAGCCTGACCAACGCTGATCAAACGCCACAGGAACGGCAAAACCCGCAAAAGTTCCCGCCAAAACCCAAAGCAAAGCCTGCATTTGTCGGGAAAGTTTTTGGCGAAAAACCAAGAATAAGACCATGAAAATCAGGGCATTAGCCAAATATACGTAACCCGCACTCTGTCGCAAACCCGCCTGTTCGTAGATCGCAAAACAGTTTGCCAAAATCAAACTCACGTTTGCCGCCAAAATCAAAATTTCCCTTGCTTTTAGGGTTTCTTTGATTTTCAAACCCTTGAAAAAACTGTAGTAAAGGAACAAGTAACCAAAGGCAAAAAGGATCAGGTTTTGACTAAAAAAGGAAAAAACGAAGTTATTGGGCTGAAAAACAATCGATTCCAAAACCACAGAAACGACCGTAAAAGCCAAAACTCCCGCCCATTCCCACTTAATTTTTTGGGCAATGAGAATAGTAGCTAAGGTCAAAATCCATAAATAAACCAAGTAAAAACCCGAAACAGGCACATTGAGGTAGTAGGGGGCTAAAGCCCCGCCCAACAAACTCAAAACGACTACAATTTTGGTTTCATAGCGCAGCGCCAACCAACTCGCTAACAGCGTATTAAGAATGATCAAAAGGAAACTCACGACAGGAAAACTTCCCCAAGCGAAAACTACGGAATTGGATAAAAAATAGATCACCAAATAGTTTAGTGAGATGCCCAAACCCAGCAGTGCCGAACCAAATTCCTTGAATTTTTCGTTTTTTTGTGGTAATTTGATGCCCCAAAAGATCAAAAAAGCGACGGTAAGAACAGTAAAAGCAATTTTAAATATTTCCAAGAAATAGGTAGAGGTATATTGCAACAGATACCCAAAACCCAAAAGCAAAGCCGCAATGCCTCCAATCGCCATCAGAAATACGGGCAATTTGTTTTGTTCCTTGTAATGCGTATAGGTTTGCCAAGCCAAATCCTGAAAATGGGCAAAAGGAATAAACAGCACTTCGGCTAAAAAAGAAGGTTCTGAAGGTTCAGGTTTCGGAATTTTTACTTTTGGTTTGGGCGGAGGCGGCACAGGGCGTTCCGTTATGGGCGGAAGGTCTATTTTAGGGACAGAAAGCGGTACTTGCGTAACCTGCGGTTGTTCAGTTTTTGGAATAGGTTTTTCGTAAGGTCTTTCAATAGCTTTCTCAATATTTTTTTCGGTTTGAGCTTGTGATTTGAGTTTCAAAAATGCCATTTGGTTTTCCAAAAGCATTATTTTTTGCTCAAGGGCTTGTATTTTTCCTTGAAATTCTTTTTTCAGAATCTGCAAATCAAACCGCAAAGTATAAATCTCTTCGGGGTTCAATACCAAACTAATCCCGCAAACGCTACATTTTTCGGCATCATCGGGGTTCGGAGTTTTACAAGACGGACAAGGGAGCATCATATTTTCGTTGGGTTCGTAAGTTCTTTTATAGAAAACTTGTATACTGAAACTAAAATGGTTCGTGTCGTAAAACGAACATTCTTGTTCGTTTTTGTGGCGAACAAGAATGTTCGCCCTACAGAACCAATTTTGATTGAGTATAAAACGCCCTTTAGGGTGTTTTTAATTTGCTGAAAATCAAATAATTAGCCGCACTACAGAATATTCATAAACTCTAATTTTGATAAGAAAAAAAGCCCCATGAATCATGCCCATAAAGGCTTCAAAACAAACTTACTCAAAAATAGCTTTTTTATTTGAAAAATTTGGTAGAAT
>JAAFHK010000073.1:9531-13288 GCA_013297565.1 Cytophagales bacterium | reverse complement strand
ACCTATCACACCTGTTCGTACAAAAACTGGAAAATTGGTAGATGTACCTGATGGCTTGCCTTATTATAATCCTCTTGTCGAACTCGCAAACGCACATTTTCATACTACAGTTTATCGTTTCCTTAACAACAACTACGTAAGCTACGAACCTATCAAAGGCTTGACCCTTCGCGGTGAGTTTGGGGTGGATTTGTTGAACCAAAACGAAGACCGTTTTTGGGGTGTAAATACAGAGTCAGGTCGCGTATCGGCTAATACTGCCTCAGGACAGTCTCGCTGGGTACAAGTCATCAACTATACTGCTAAAGCCTACGCCAACTATTCGAAAATTTTTGCTGAACAGCACAGTGTAGATTTGACTGTAGGTACTGAATACCAACGTTCAAGCACATTGAGTACCAGCACCAGCGGTCAAGGGATTACAGTTGATGCCTTGAAAAAACTGACCAGTGCGCCTAAAATCACAGCGGGTTCTTCCACGCTTACAGATTTTGCCTTTTTATCATATTTTGGTCGTTTGAACTACAAATTTGCCAATAAATATTTGATTGGCTTTACAGCTCGTACAGATGCTTCTTCGCGTTTCGGTACTAATAATCGTTTCGGTTTCTTCCCTTCTGCCTCGGCAGGTTGGATTGTTACTGAAGAATCTTTCTTGAAAAACAACAAAGTGCTTAGTTTCTTGAAATTGCGTGGTAGTGTTGGTTTGACAGGTAACTCTGAAATTGGTAACTTTTCTCAACTTCCACTTTATTCAGGCGTAGGTTATGCCGAAGTAGGGGGTATTCGCCCTACCCAAATCGCCAATCCTGATTTGCGTTGGGAAAAAACTACCCAAACTGACGTAGGGGTTGATTTTGGTTTATTTGGTGATCGCATTACGGGTGAAGTTTCGTATTTTATCAAAAACACCAATGATCTTTTGTTGAACATTCCTATCGCAGGTACAAACGGTTTTTCTACACAGTTGCGTAACATTGGCGCTATGAAAAACTGGGGTTGGGAATTTGCGTTGAATAGCACCAATAATTTCGGTGATTTGCGTTGGACAGCAAGCTTTAACCTTACCATTCCTAAAAACGAAGTCGTGAGTTTGGGTGGTTTGCCTACTATCGATACAGGCGGTTCGCGCTACATGAACGTAGCCCAAGAAGGACAGCCTTTGGGGGCTTTTGTAGGGGCTGAATACGCTGGAGTTGATCCTCAAAATGGTAATGCTTTGTTTTTCTTGGCAAATGGCGAAAAAACCAATAGTTTTACTCGTGCTTTTGCTGAAAACAAAAAAGTATTGGGCAATCCAAACCCTACTTTCTACGGTGGTTTTAACAATACTTTCTCTTACAAAGGATTTGATTTAGGTATTTTCTTCCAATGGGTTTCAGGCAACACGATTCATAACGCCGCAGGGGTATTTATGAGCAATGGTTTCTTCTTTGAAGATAACCAAACAGCCGATATTCTTGGTCGTTGGAGAAAAGCTGGAGATATTACAAACGTGCCACGTGTGGATTATAGCGTGAATAATGGCGGACAGGGACGTTCGAGCCGTATGCTTTCGGACGGTTCTTATTTGCGTTTGAAAACCGTTTCTTTTGGCTACAACTTGCCTTCGAATATTGCCAAAAAAGCCTTTTTGGAAAGCGCTCGTATCTTCATAAATGCTCAAAATCTTTTGACTTTTACCAAATACCAAGGCTGGGATCCAGAAGTTAATACAGACTTTTTGGCAACTAATATTTTCCAAGGTGTTGATTTTTATGCCGCACCACAACCTAAAACGATTACTATAGGGCTTAATTTGGGCTTCTAAGACAAATCCTTAATAAGTTAGATGGTTTCATTTTTCCAAAACTTTTGATTTTATGAACAAATTTTTCAGATATATAACCCTTGGTTTGAGCCTTACTGCTTTTACGGCTTGTGAAAGCGAACTCGACCAAATCAAACCCGCCAATGCAGTTATCGAAACTACGGCGGTTGCCGATGAACAAAGTATTCAATCCCTTTTGATTGGGGCGTACGATGTGCTTGGAGGGACAAACCTCTATGGCGGTAACATTATGCGTAATGCCGAACTTTTGGGAGCTGATCCTGTAGCGCGTGATATTCGCTGGAGAGGAACTTTTGTGGATCCAGGCGAAGTTTTCAACAAAAATATGTTGGTAACGAACGGAGAAGCCTCAAACACTTGGCTAAGTGCTTATAATGCTATTAACGTTTGTAATACTATTTTGGAAAACCTCAACAAAGTAACCGATCCGAGCAGAAAAAGCCGCATCGAGGGCGAGGCTTTGTTCATTCGTGGTATTATGCACTTCGAATTGGTACGTTTCTTTGCCAAACAATACGAAGTAGGTCAAACAAACAGCCAAGCAGGTGTGCCGATTGTTACTAAAGCAACTTCTTTAGGTAATTTCGTAGAAGTAAAACCTTCACGTAATACTGTAGAGGAAGTTTATGCGGCAGTCATTGCGGATTTGACCAAAGCGGAAACTTTAGTGCCTGTTAGCAATCGTTTTTATGTGGATCGTGCCACAGTTGCGGCAATGCTTTCGAGAGTTTATTTGCAAAAAAATGATTTCGCAAGCGCGCGTGATGCCGCTAACCGCGTAATCAACTCAGGCAGATACAACTTAGTGCCTGTTTTTGCTTTCTGCTTTAACAACCTCAAAAACTCTGCTGAAGACGTTTTTGCTATCCAGATCACTGTGCAGGACGGAACGAACAACATGGCAACTTTCTTTGCGGCAGCGACTTTTGGCGGACGGGGTGATGTCCAAATCCAAAATCCACACTTGAATCTCTATGAACCAGGAGATGCTCGCAGAGCTATGTTTTTTACAGATGCCAATCGCGGACGTATCCACAGCACCAAATGGAATGATGTCGTAGCGGCGAATATTAATATTGTTCGTTTGGCTGAAATGTTCCTCACTCGTGCCGAATGTAATTTCCGTTTGAATACTTCCGTAGGCGCTTCGCCTCTTGAGGATATTAATCGTATTCGCACACGCGTAGGGCTTCCTTCGCGTACCGCAGCCGACTTGACCTTAGCAAGTATCCTACGCGAACGTCAGCTTGAGTTAGCCTTCGAAGGTTTGCGTATTCATGACCAGAAACGCACCAGAGCCAACGTAGGCAGTCGTCCATACACCGATGCGAAATTGATTTTCCCAATTCCTGATCGCGAACGCAATGCGAATCCAAATCTTTCACAAAATGAAAGTTATTAACCAATAATTTTTTCATCAAAAAAGCCTGAATTTATTAAAATTCAGGCTTTTTTGATTCTTAGAAAAAGAGGCTTGATAAACTTTGTGTTATTGTAAAAAAAAAGTAACTTTGTACTCTATAGAAAATATTTTATTTTTGAAAATACCATTTCATGGCACAAACGGAAAACATAATCCCGATCAATATTGAGGACGAAATGCGCGGGGCTTACATCGATTATTCGATGTCGGTCATTATTTCGCGCGCCCTGCCCGATGCGCGCGATGGTTTCAAGCCCGTACATCGGCGCGTGCTGTACGCCATGTCGGAGTTGGGACTTGTACATAACAAACCCTTTAAAAAATCGGCTCGTATTGTAGGCGAAGTTTTGGGTAAATATCACCCGCATGGCGACTCGGCGGTTTATGAAACTATGGTGCGTATGGCACAAAATTGGTCATTGCGTTACCCGCTTGTCGATGGGCAAGGAAACTTTGGTTCGGTAGATGGTGATAATGCGGCAGCTATGCGGTACACAGAAGCC
>JAAFHK010000073.1:0-9521 GCA_013297565.1 Cytophagales bacterium | reverse complement strand
GAAGAAATGTTGGCAGATATTAATAAAAATACGGTTAATTTTCAACCCAATTTTGACGATTCTCTCGAAGAACCTTCAGTATTGCCTGCCAAATTACCCAATCTTTTAATCAATGGTTCATCGGGCATTGCAGTCGGTATGGCTACCAATATGGCACCGCATAACCTTTCGGAAGTGGTTGATGGCATTATTGCCTATATCAAAAATCCTGAAATTACGATTCAGGAACTCATGGAACACATCAAAGCCCCTGATTTCCCAACGGGCGGCATTATTATGGGGTATTCGGGTGTAAAAAGTGCCTTCGAAACAGGGCGCGGTCGGGTAGTGATTCGGGCAGTTACACATATCGAAACCACAAAATCGGGACGTGAAATGATCATTGCGACCGAATTGCCCTATCAGGTCAATAAAGCCATGATGATCGAACGGACGGCGGCATTAGTCAATGATAAAAAAATAGATGGTATTTCGGCAATCAGGGACGAGTCGGACAGGGACGGAACAAGGGTAGTGTATGAACTCAAGCGCGATGCCAATTCAGGTGTGGTTCTGACCAATTTGTTTCACCAAACCTCTTTGCAAGTTTCTTTTGGCGTAAATAACGTGGCTTTGCTGAACGGCAGACCGCAAACCCTGAACCTGAAAAGTTTGATCAAATGCTATGTCGAACACCGCCACGAAATAGTTGTTCGCCGAACGCAATTCCTTTTGGAAGAAGCCGAAAAACGCGCCCATATCTTGGAAGGTCTGCTTAAGGCTTTGGATCATATCGATGCCATCATCAAACTCATCAGAGGTTCGAGAGATGCTGAAGAAGCCCGCAAAGGTTTGGTCGAAACCTTCGAATTTACGGAAATTCAGGCGAAAGCCATTTTGGATATGCGTCTGCAACGCCTTACAGGGCTGGAACGCGACAAACTGCAAAATGAGTACAACGAACTCATGAAAATTATCGAATACTATCGTTCCATTTTGGCAGACGTAGTATTGCGAATGCAGGTAATTACGGACGAATTATTGGAAATAAAAGAAAAATATGGCGACAAACGCCGCACCCAAATCCAATACCAAGCCGATGATATCGACATCGAGGATATGATCGAGGAGTTGGATATGGTCATCACGATTTCGCACGAGGGCTACATCAAACGCACGCCACTAAGCGAATACCGCACACAGGGACGCGGCGGCACAGGTTCGAGAGGCGCTAAAAGCAAGGAAGACGATTTTACGGAACATCTTTTCATTGCTTCTACGCACAGTTATTTGTTGATTTTTACCAAAATGGGCAAACTTTTTTGGCTTAAAGCCTACGAAGCGCCCGAAGGATCGAAAACCGCCAAAGGCAGACCTTTGCAAAACCTGATAAGCATTGACAAAGACGACCAAGTAAAAGCTGTAGTAAGCGTGCGGGATTTCCGAAATGCGGATTACATCAACAACAATTATTTGGTGATGTGTACCGAACAAGGAATCATCAAAAAAACAAGTTTAGAGGCATATTCTCGTCCTCGCCAAAACGGAATTGTGGCACTTACGGTACGTGAAGGTGATACACTTTTGGAAGTAAAACTGACGAACGGTAGCAACGAAATCATCATGGCAACCCGCTTGGGTAAGGCTATCCGTTTTAATGAATCTTTGATTCGTCCAATGGGTAGAACCGCCGCAGGCGTGATTGGGGTGCGTTTTGATGAGGACGAAAATGACAAGGTAATTGGTATGGTTACGATCAGTAGCACCGAATCGCAACTTTTGGTGGTTTCCGAAAATGGTTATGGCAAACGTTCGGAGGTTGATGAATACCGCATTACAAACCGAGGCGGAAAAGGCGTAACAACTTTCAAAATTACCGAAAAAACGGGTTCTTTGGTTAGTATCCACGAAGTTACGGACAGCAACCAACTCATGATTATGACCAAAGCGGGCGTAGCTATTAGGTTCGCAGTCAAGCAGTTACGAGTCATGGGCAGAGCCACTCAAGGCGTTCGAATTATTAAATTGAATAGTGAAGATGGTATTTCTTCGGTAGCCAAAATCGAAATGATAGAGGAAGAAGAAGTCGAAATCATAGACACAGAAAATATCATTTTGTCGGAAGAAATTTTGTCAGAAAACGGAATTTCGGAAAATGGTATAGAAGATGTTTTACCCGAAGAAAATTCGGAAGAAACGGAGTAAATTTTGAAAAAAAACCACCGAAAGGCGGTTTTTTTTTATTCAATAATTTTTAATTTTCAATATTTTACCTAAATCTGCTTTTCTTATGAATTTTTTAGCACATATTTTTCTGTCGGGTGAGGAAAAAGTGGAAATTTTGATAGGAAATTTTATTGCCGATTTTGTAAAGGGAAAAGAGAAAGAAAAGTATTCCGCAGGCGTGCGTGCTGGCATCGAATTTCACTATCAAATCGATTATTTTACCGATCAACACGCTTGTTTTCGCCGCAGTGTCGAACGCCTCAAACCGAGTCAAGGCAAGTATGCACCCGTTTTGATCGACCTTTTTTATGATCATTTCTTGGCGGTTCACTGGGACAAATTTCACAAAACAGATTTGATTACTTTTAACAAAGAAGTTTCCCAACGTTTTAGTAAATATGAAGGTCTGTTGCCCGAAAAAGTGCGTTTGATTATTCCGCGTATGGTTTCTGAAAATTGGTTGCCCAATTACGGAACTCGGTTTGGGATTGAGAAAAGTTTGGAAAACCTGAATCGCCGCGCCAAGTTTTCTGACCAAATCACGACTGCCATCGAAGCCCTCCAAACGGATTACAAAGATTACGAACAAGATTTTGTACTATTTTTTCCAGAAATTATGGCTTTTTGTGAAGAAAAACGACCTTGAATGATTTTTTAATACTTTTCTTGCCATTTAGCATCAAATCGGGAAATGTTAATAGTTCCACCAAACTCCAAAGAAACAATGTTAATTGTAACGTAACCTTAATTTAGTTTTAAAATTTCCTTTGTGAATCGGTACTGAAGTTATTACAATTTTATGAGGTGGTAAAATAATTTTTGATAACCCAAACCCACACATATAAGCACTTGTACAAAAGTGTTTGTATAAGTGTAGCATAGGCTTTAGCCTGTGATTGCTTGATTATCAATGATTTAATTACCCACAGGCTAAAGCCTATGTTACAAAAACATTTGTCATAGTGCTTAAGTATAAGGTTCTTCGAGAGCTTGCCATTCATTTCTTTTATTAACTGCTTCTATAATCATTGGCAAATGTTCGCCATAACCTATGCCTAAAGTGTCTTTGGGCGTATTGATCACAAATACAGAAAATGCTTTAAATGGTTTTGTACTCAACATACTACCATCATCTTCCCAAGTCATGGCATAGTCTGTAATAATTTGATTGGTATCGATCAATAACCGCCTATAGTCGAAATGTCTGACTCAACCTTTCAACAATTACACCAATTCGTTGTGGTAGAAAAAGATCTTTGGGTGAATTGATTATAATTTTGCACGGTTTTGTTGCACGTATTTTGTATTATTGAGTACCAAGACTCAAATACAATGGAAAAACCATCAAAAAGCCCCGCCGAATATATTTACAAAGTTGTAAATTGGGAAGAATATAATAAGATATTTTATAAAATCTATTGGCTTGGGAAATTCAAAGTTTATGTTGTTAGTTTTCAGAAAACGAACATCTTGTTGCGAATCGAAAAAACCAATACCTTTTGGAATTTACACTAAATAATCTTTGAGGTATAATTTCTTTCTTGGAACAGTATTGTCATCTATCCCAAAATGTAAAAGTCCTTCATTTTCTAATCTTTGTAGTTCTTCTTGTTTATAACGCCACCCACCTTGCGGAAATTTACAAGGTTTTTGCGTAACGGTGTAGTATTGAATAATCATAATTTTCAGAATCAACGCCTCCCATCGAAACAGTCTGATATACTCCTTTTTCATCAAGATTATAAAAGTGGTCAAAATCATAAAATCTTGGGTGTTTTACAAGTTCCGTCAATTCTTTTTCTATTTTTTCTGTATCTAATCCCATTTTTATTAATGAATTAGCTCTTTTTTCGAACTCATCATAATTGTTTTTACTTATACTAAAAACGCTTATAAATTACACATTTTTATTTTTGTAAAATATTGATTTTCAACCTTGTAAGGTCTTTAAGACCTTACAAGGTTATACAGTTTATAGTATACTTTCCACCCGCCTTTATTAATTTCTTTGTTTTTGCAGTAAATTAGACAATAATCATGCATAATAGAGATGAAATTAGTCATGTTTTGTGTTGGCGAACTTACACGAATAGTTTGCCCTATAAAATTTTCTTCTCCAAAAATTTCATCTAAAAGCATACGCAGGCGATGTACCTCGTTGTCGTCAATACTAATAAAAATTACGCCTTCGTCTGATAAGAGTTCCCGCATCATTTTGAGGCACGGCAACATCATACAAAGCCATTTATCGTGTCGGCTTTGATCCTCACTATCAACCGTTTTACCAATCCATTCGAGGATCATGGGGCTATTCACGTTATCGTTATATGTCCAATTTTCGTTCCCTGTGTTGTAAGGCGGATCGATATAGATACATTTTACTTTTCCCGCATAGTTTGGGAGTAAAGCCTTCATAGCCAATAAGTTATCGCCTTGCACGATCAGGTTATCCTGCAAATGCGGTTTCTCATTTAGGCTGTTTTTCTTGCATCATTTCTAACTGATGATATTTTACGCTTAAATGGTGATTTTGTACGTAGGCTTTTCCTTTGAAATGAATAATTGACCTAAGTAAAAATGTTTTGAGAGTGGCAAATATAACAAAAAGAAGCAACGAAATCAAGGCGAAAAAAAAACTTTGAAAAAAAGTACAATTTCGTATCTTTGCCAAAATTGTACTTTTCTAAGTTCTAAAAATCTCGAAATACATTAGCGGGATAGGTGAGTAAAAATACTCGTGTCACAGCTTGATTCGTGCCACGAATTTCAAAAAAATGGCTAAAATAGTTAAACTGTTCTCTGTAACAAATTAGCAATTTCTTGCTCTTTAGTAATGCTAAAGATGATTTTTTTACCATTTTTTAGCTCTACTTCCAAACCCTTACTTCCTGCCATAATATAACCTGTGCCTTTTAGGGTATAGCGCAAGCCCCAGCCACCAAATTCTGTAAGGGCATTATAGGTACGTAAAACAGAGGTTTTGATTTCAGCCCAAGCAATCTGGCGACTTTGGAAATGAAAGGGAAAAAATTGGTATTTTATGCCCTTTTCATCAATGATCACTTTTAAATGGGCAGTCCATAGCAAAGCATTGATTAACAAAATAAAAAACGCAATTCCCAATTTGACTCCCGAAGGCAAAGGCTGTGTCCAAACAAAAAATAGAGAAACACCTGTAATAAGAAGCAAAATACTGACAAATAATCTGTTAAAATACTGTTTTTCTTGCACTATCATGTCTGAAAAATTTTAAAGGTATTGAAATTAATAGACGAGAAAATGTACTATATGTTTGAGTTTTTTACGATTTTTTTACCAAAAAATTAGAATTTTTGAAAAGGATTGGCAAAATTTACCAAAATGATACTGAAACCAAATTGGCTCGTGTCTTAAAACGAACATTCTTGTTCGTTTCTGTGGCGAACAAGAATGTTCGCCGTACAAAACCAATTTTATTGAGCAAAAAAAACAACAATCGTGAAAACAACTTATATACCACAGGTAGCCGTTTTGGGCGGGGGAAGTTGGGCTACTGCCATTGTCAAAATGCTTTCCCAAAACGCCTTAGAAGTGAATTGGTGGTTGCGCTCCCAAAACGACATTCAACACATCAAAGTATTCAAGCATAACCCGCGCTACTTGAGTTCTGCCCAGATCGACCTCGAAAAGGTGCATCTTTTCAATAATGTTATCGAGACCATTCAGCGAAGCGAAATTGTTGTGTTGGCAATTCCTTCGGCATTTTTGGCGGAGGCACTCAAGCGGGTTCGGAAAGAAGATTGGGAAGGAAAAATTGTGGTTTCGGCTATCAAAGGTATGGTAGCTGAAGGTGGGCAAAATCTGTTGATTTCGGAATATATGCAAAAATATTTCGAAATTCCTATCGAAAATATCTTGTTCATTGCAGGTCCCTGCCACGCCGAAGAAGTCGCTTTAGAACGGTTGTCCTACCTTACTATCTGCGGTTTGGCATCAGAAAAAGCGCGCTTTTTTTCCCAATTATTGAAATCTCGCTTCCTAAAAACCTCCATTCTCAAAGACCTTGCGGGAGCAGAATATTGTGCGGTGATGAAAAATATCATTGCGGTAGCTTGCGGAATCGCGCATGGCTTGAATTACGGCGACAATTTTCAGGCGGTTTTAGTACCCAATGCCTTGCAAGAAATTAGGCGTTTTTTGGACAGGGTTTGTCCTTCGGATCGGGATTTAAGCGAAACGGCTTATTTAGGGGATTTATTGGTAACTGCTTATTCGCAGTTTAGCCGCAATCGAACTTTGGGCAATATGGTTGGGCGTGGTTATTCGGTGCGTTCGGCTATGGTCGAGATGGGCATGGTTGCCGAAGGATACTATGCCGTAAAAGCCATTCACGAACTCAATAACCACTATCAGGTCGATATGCCCGTTACGAAGGCGATTTATATGATCCTCTACGAACGGATTTCGCCCATTATTGAGTTTCAGATATTGAGAGAAGGAATGAAATAGAAACTTGATAAAATATTTTTTGTAATTAATTGAAAATCAAATATTTAAATTATATTTTGTCATTTTTCATGTATTCTAAATTTTTTATTCTTTTTTTGTTTTTTCCTTTTTTTGTTTTTTCCCAAAAAACCGATTCGCTTGTTTTTCCAAAAAAAACGCCTTATTTACTTGGGGCGGGTTTGATTTATGGAGGAACACTCATAGGTTTGAACGAACTTTGGTACAAAAATGCTCCACGTTCGAGTTTTCATTTTTTTGATGATGGCAAACAGTGGGAGCAAATGGACAAAGTAGGGCATGGATTCACCGCTTTTTATTTGTCCCAAATTTCTGTCAAAGGATTTGAAAAATTAGGTTTCAAGAAACGAAAATCGCTTATTTTAGGAAGTATTACAGGTTTTGGGCTTATTTCTACAATTGAAGTTTTTGATGGTTTTGCTGCCAATTACGGAGCAAGTTCAAGTGATTTGCTTGCCAATTTTTCAGGCGTTTTGCTATTCAGTTCCCAATATGCTTTCTGGCGCGAAATCCGCTTAAAACCCAAATTTTCTTTTCAAAAATCACCTTTTCCTGTCCTTCGTCCCAACACTTTTGGAAAAACACTTTTGGAACAAATTTTGAAAGATTATAACGGGCAAACCTATTGGCTTTCAGTCGATTGGGCAAAATTTTTAGGCAAAAATACGAAAACATTTTTCCCAAAATTCCTGACTTTGGCGGTGGGCTATGGGGCAGGCGAAATGCTGTACGGAAATCCTACCGAAAACGAAGCGGCAGGCTACAAAGGTTTGCGGAGGTATTTTTTAGGAATCGATATTGAGCTTTCTCAAATCCGAACTCGGCACATTTGGCTCAAAAAAACCTTTCAATATTTATCCGTTTGGCGCATTCCTGCTCCCGCTTTGGAATATAACCGACAAGATGGTTTGAAATGGCATTGGTTGAAATGAAAAAAAACGGCAACGATCTAATCCGTTCTAATCAATCAACCTTGTAAATAAAATGTGCTTAAAATGGCGTAAAACGGCAATTATTTTCAATAAATCGTCTTTTTCGGTAGCAGAAAAAGATTTGGAAATGCAATATTCTTTGCCTTCCATAATGATAAAAGTCCAATCTTTGCCTACAATTTCCACACCATATAAAGGAATTGGTTTTTCGTTTTTGGCTTGCCCAATCAAAAATGCCTCGATGAGCTGTGCCATCGAATCGCCCGTAGGTTTTTTGTGAGGTTTGTATTCTTGAAAATGAAAATACGGATTTTGGTGCAAATCCAAAAAGCCCTTTGCCAACATAAAATCCGATTTGACTTTGAGCATAATGCCCTCAACTTTTGCCCAAATCAATTTATCAAAAAAACCAATTATTCCATTTTCGTCTTTCAAATGTCCCAACTCCAAAATAAAAGCAATAAATTTCATTTTGAGGTCTTCTTCCGACCAACCTGCTATTTTTTCGGAGGCTTCATTCAGTTTTTTATCAAATAATTGTTGTTCTAAGGCATCCAATTGCGGATTTTCTACCTCAAGCCATTCTTGCATCAAAGGCGTTTGGTAGGTAGCAATCCTATTCAGTTTGAACTGTAAAACCAACTCGGCTTCTGTCCAATTCCTGCCTTCGACTTCTGTATTTTTTCGCTTTGCCATAAATGATGTATTTTTACAAAAATAAGGAAAAAAAACTACCTTTGCAAAAAATCAAAAAATCGTATGAATCTCTTAGATCGTATCCAAAAGTTGGCGCAAGACCAAGCCCCTGCACTTGTCCAAACTCGCCGACATTTGCACCAATACCCTGAACTTTCTTTCCAAGAATATAGAACTGCCGAATTTGTAAGCCAAAAACTCCAAGAAATAGGGCTAAAACCCGAACGCATAGCGAATACAGGTGTTAGGGCTTTGATCAAAGGCAAAAATCCTGAAAAACAGACGATTGCTTTGCGCGCCGACCTCGATGCTTTGCCGATTACGGAAGCCAATGAAGTTCCGTATAAGTCTAAAAATCAAGGAGTTATGCACGCTTGCGGTCATGACGTTCATACAACTTCGCTTTTGGGGACTGCCCAAATTTTGTTTGCTTTGCGGGAGCATTTTGAAGGAACTGTCAAATTGATTTTTCAACCAGGTGAAGAACTGCTACCTGGCGGGGCATCTATTTTGATCCAAGAGGGCATTTTACAAAACCCTGAACCCAAACACGTGATCGGGCAACACGTTTTGCCATATTTGCCCGTAGGCAAGTTTGGGTTTCGGGAGGGAATGTATATGGCAAGTTCTGACGAACTTTTTGTAACCGTAAAAGGCAAAGGCGGACATGGGGCAATGCCTGACCGTTGTATTGATCCTGTCCTGATTACTGCCCATTTGATTGTGGCTTTGCAACAGATCGTAAGCCGTAATGCCGACCCAAAAACGCCTTCAGTTTTGAGCTTTGGCAAAGTAATCGCAAACGGAGTAACCAATGTGATTCCGAACGAGGTGCATTTGGAAGGGACATTTCGAACCCTAAACGAAAAATGGAGAAACGAAGCCCACGAACGTATGCGAACCCTTGCCGAAGGACTCGCCAAAAGCATGGGCGGTTCTTGCGATTTCGAAATTCGTAGAGGTTATCCCTTTTTGGTCAATGATCCTAAACTTACAGCACGTGCGCGCCAGCAAGCGGAGCAGTATGTAGGCAAGGAAAATGTGGTCGAATTGGATTTGTGGTTGGCTTCCGAAGATTTTGCTTATTATTCCCAAATCAAGGAATCTTGTTTTTACCGTTTGGGAACAGGAAATGCGGAAAAAGGGATTGTTTCGGGTGTTCATACCCCCACTTTCGATATT
>JAAFHK010000070.1 GCA_013297565.1 Cytophagales bacterium | reverse complement strand
CGGGGTTCTCTTGGGCAAGGTTTCTATAAATCTGCAAGGCTTCTTCGTAGCCCTTGAGCGCTTTGCTTAATTCATTTTGATCCGAATGTAAATTAGCCAAATTGTTCAAAGTCATGGCGACATCAGGCAAATACACAGCGGGGTTCTCTTGGGCAAGGTTTCTTCTGATCTGCAAGGCTTCTTCGTAGCCCTTGAGCGCTTTGCTTAATTCATTTTGAGCCTTTTGTAAATTAGCCAAATTGTTCAAAGTCATGGCGACATCAGGCAAATGGTTTTCTTGCCTGTATTGCTGGAGGGCTTGTTGGTAATACCCAATTGCCCTATCAAATCGGTTAAGGTTTTGTAAGAAAAGGGCATACGCAAACCAAAATTCGGCATCGGGGCATAGTTCGCTGGCTTTTTGGTAATGCTGTTCGGCTTCGCCCAAGTCCAGTTTTTGCACAGCAATTTGGGCTTTGAGTTCATATTCCCTTGCCAGGCTTCGGAACTGCTCTTTAGTTTGCTGTCTTGTTTGCTGTTCTTTTTCCGCTAAGTAAGCTTGGTTTAGCACTTGTTCGGCTTCTTGTGTTTTGCCTTCTACCAAGAGTTGGTAAGCCTTTTGGTAGGTTTGGGTATATTGGCTATTATCGGTTTCTTCATATTTTTGACGAAAGGCGGCTAATTGCTGTTCAGCAAAGGCAAGTTTGGCTTCTAAATCTTGTATTTTGGCATTTAATTCATCTACTTTTCTATAAACAAGCCCTAATTGCTGTCCTAAGTCTGTTTTTTCCTTTTCCAAAAGGCTTTTTTCTTCCTTTAAGGCTTGGATTTGTATTGCTAAGGTGCGCACTTCCTCAAGGTTTTGTTTTTCTTGGGCTTCGGCTAATCGGGTTTCGAGGGCTTTTATCTTTTCGTCTTTTTCTATGCTATTTTCAAAAGCCTTTGTATTGAGCTTTTGCAAACGGTCTATTTCTTGGACATATTGGGCTTTTTCCTTTTCAGTAGCCTGTATTTTTTCAGTAGCCTGTACGTAATAAATATTGTTGGTGATATTTCCTGCTTGGTTCAAAACAGTATTGGTAGCGCTTTCGAAATTATAAATTTTTTCGGCATTTTGGATATTTTGCTGGTGAGTTTGCTGTATTTCAGCCAAAATTTTCGCTATTCCTTCGGTGGTGTCATGGGCGTGCTGTTCCAAAAAACGCCTTTGATCGGCACTCATGGCTACCAACATTTCCGTATTTTCAGCCGTTTGTACGGCACAGATATAGGTATCTTTTTGCCAAATCAGCGAGGCAAAAACAGGCTCTTTTTTTAATCTTTCCCTTAAAAACAGATGAAACTCCCGAACTTTACTTAGCAAATATGATTTTTGGGCATTGCCCGTACGAGTCATGGCAATTATTTTTTTGTCCGAATATTCCTTGTCCGACAGGAACAGTTGCTCGAAAAAGGCTTTTTCGTGTGCTGTTTGGCTAAAATAGTTTTGGATAAAAGCCCACCAACTTGTATGAATAAAATCTTCGGTTTTGAGCAAATTAGGATTTTCTTTCTCAAAATCTTCTACGGCTTTTTTAAAAACTGCCGCAAAAATATGCTCGATTCCACGTCTTTCACTCATTTTGTCCTTAGCCCAATCCCATGCAGGTTTGGCGATAAAACCAAATACTTTTCCCGAATATTTCGTAATTTTTTCCCAAAACCATAAGGTTGTAAATAGTTCCATGTTGTTTTAGTTAAAAGTTGAATTGTCCGCTGTACCAATATTATATATTTTTTCGGCATTTTGGATTGTCTTTGCCTCTATTTTTTCAAAATTTTTTTCTTCCAATTTCCACGCTTTCCCTTCTTCCGTTCCCAATAAATGCCAATCGTTTGGGCTTTTCGAACGGTTTTCGGTCATTTTTTGGGCGTTTTTCGCTAAGTTAAACGACTCTTGGATCGAGTAGCCGTTTGCCAAATGCAAATAAAAAGTTCTCGAAAATTCAATGGCAGTATGATCATCTATCTTGCCTTTGGCGCAGATAACTGTAGCGGTGGCTTTAGCCGCCGTTTTGTTTTGATCAGCGAATAAATTCGCCGCTACACCTATTTCATACGTATCACAAGCATTCAAAAAAATCAATTTCAGCCCAAAACTTGCCAAATAATGGATCAAATATTCGGCATTTGCTTTTTCATTATCCTCAAAATTTTCAAAAAAAAGCGTGTCTTTTCCGCCATGCCCGCCGTAGTGAAAAATTTGGAAATCCTTGCCTTTTTCGGCAAAAATTCGCAAGAAATCGGCTTTGTTGAAGGGCATTAACAATTCCTTTTCGATGGCTTTTTCTTGCAAAACCTTCGAAATTTCGTTTTGTTCGTCTGCCAAATTGAGGCGTTTGCTTAGGGCATAAACTTCTTTGTCATTGGCGAAAGCAAGAAATATAGTAGGTTTGGGCATGGTGAGTTGAGTTTTTGGTCGGCAAAAGTTACGAAAAAAAATTACACAAGCACAAAGAGGAAATACTAAAAAACACGAAAAAAAATACCATTCCTTCCAGAAATGGTATTTGTAATTACTTGTTATACGAAAAATTATTTTTTCAAAGCCTTGAGCATGGTAGCCCCGATGTCGGCAGGCGACTGGACAACGTGCAAACCGCAGGCTTTCATAATTTCCATTTTGGCAGCCGCTGTGTCGTTTGCTCCCCCAATAATTGCTCCTGCGTGTCCCATTCGGCGACCTTTTGGGGCAGTTTGCCCAGCTATGAACCCTACAACAGGTTTTCTGTTTCCGTCAGCCTTGATCCAATTAGCGGCATCAGCTTCCAAATTTCCGCCAATTTCGCCAATCATCACAATTCCTTCGGTTTCAGGATCGTTCATCAAAAGTTCGACCGCTTCCTTGGTAGTCGTACCAATGATCGGATCACCGCCAATACCGATAGCTGTCGAAATACCCAAACCTGCTTTTACAATTTGGTCAGAGGCTTCGTAAGTAAGCGTTCCAGATTTTGAAACAATCCCGATTTTGCCTTTTTTGAATACAAACCCAGGCATAATTCCCACTTTTGCCTCTTCGGGCGTAATCACCCCTGGGCAGTTGGGCCCTATCAAAGTAATGCCTTTCTTGGTCTGCAAATAGGATTTAACTGCCATCATATCTTTGACGGGGATTCCTTCGGTAATGGCAATAATTACACTAATTCCTGCATCAGCGGCTTCCATAATAGCATCGGCAGCGAAACTTGGGGGAACAAAAATAATCGAAACATTGGCTTGGGTAGCGGCTACGGCTTGGGCTACAGTATCAAAAACAGGGCGGTCGAGGTGTTTCTGCCCGCCTTTGCTTGGCGTAACTCCACCGACTACGTTCGTGCCGTATTCGATCATTTGCCCTGCGTGAAAAGTACCTTCCGAACCTGTAAAACCTTGTACGATTACGCGCGAATTTTTATTAACTAAAACACTCATTGAGGTAGGATTTTTATAGGGTAATAAATTTTTTGATAACCAATAGAATAGTTTTGGACAAAGATACTATCTTTCCCTAAAAATCAAATTTTTTGAGAAAAATTTTGGTGGTTTTGGGAGTTTAAAATCTTTGAATAAATTTTTCTGTGTAATTTTTTTTCAATTTTCTATATTTGACCACTTTTAGTTCAGAAAGAAAACCTTTTCCCACAAAACAATGCGCATCACCGAATTACACTTACAAAATATTGGCGTTTTTGAGAATGAAACGATAGTTTTTCAGGAAAAAGTTGATCCTTCGAAAGCCGAAATCCATATTTTTACAGGCAAAAACGGGACAGGAAAAAGTACGCTTTTGTATGCGCTGGCGAGTATGCAGTTAATCGATCCTAATTTTGTAGCAAAAGGTGTATTTACCATTCCAATTTATTCTCGTTGTCGTTTTGCAGACTCAAGAACTCATTGGCAAATTAGTTTTAATAATAAGCAAGTTATTGATTTTCAAAGAGATATGAAAGAAGTTTTTAAAACAAACAGTAATATTCACTTCTTAAAAGAGTATTTTGAAAAACAAAGTAATTTCTACGGAAATCATTTTGATTATTGTTTTTTGGCGTATTCAGGTAATCGTAATGCCATTCCTTTTTATTCTTATATCGATAAAATACAAGAAATTACGAAAAACCCTTTCGAAGATATACTAAGTTTTGAAAAGCCTATAGAATCAGTACCTTTAATTCAATGGATTGCTAACCAAAAAACCAAACAGGCTTTGGCTTTTATGAACAGCGATCACGAAAAAGCGAATTTATACAATAATAATGTCAAACGTATCGAACATTTTATTAGTGAAGTTACAAATCTACAAGTTACATTTCTTTTTGAAGACAATCCTTTTTTACGTATTTTGATAAAAATAGAAAATCAAAATTTAGAACTCAATTCATTACCCGATGGCTTAAAATCGATGATCGCTTGGATAGGTGATTTATTAATGCGTTTAGATCGAATTTTTTGGGAAAGTAATACACCAATTTTGGAACGTAATTTTATTTTGTTTTTGGACGAAATCGAGGTACATCTGCACCCTGCTTGGCAACGCAAAATCCTACCTGTTGTCCAAAAACTATTTCCCAATGCCCAAATTTTTATTTCTACCCATTCGCCTTTTGTGGTTGGTTCGGTGGATAATGCGTGGGTTTATAAATTGGAAGGGGAAAACGGAACGGCACGAGTTACAGACGTGAGTTTATCGAGTGCCTCGAAAAGTTATCAGGTTATTTTGGACGAAGTTTTTGATATAAAGGAGGAGTTTGGGGAAGAAGTCGAGCAAGAATTTAAGCAGTTTTATGCTCTAAAAAGTGCTTATTTGAAAAAAGATTTTTCTCGAAACGAGGAATTTAGAGGCGTAATTCATAGACTTTTAAACCGAAAAAGCCTTGAAATTGAGAATATTATAGGACTTGAAATCCGACAATTAGAACGACAAACACAAACCAAAATAGAGCTATGAACAAAATCACACGAATCGATGCCCCAGATTTCTTGAAAAAAAATGCAAACAAATGGAATACCCATTTTGCGAATAAGCGAAAAGCAGACTCGAAATTTGAATTTCAGTGGAAGACTTATCAAAAGAAAAAGGTAAATGAATTATTAATCCCTTTTTTGCAAAAATTTACCCAAAACCATTGTAGTTTTTGTGATGATTTTCCTTTTACCATGAGCCGAGAAACGATTGAGCATTTTCGCCCAAAAAGCCTTTTTCCAAATTTGGCTTACACTTGGGAAAATTTGTTTTTGTGTTGTGATACTTGCCAAAGTGCCAAATTAGAAGATTTTGATGAGAAATTATTAAAACCTGACGAAAAAGATTACCGTTTTGAGGACTATTTTCAGTGCAACTATAAAACAGGGGAATTAGAAGCCAATGAAACGCAAAGCCCTGAAAATCAGGAAAAAGCCAAAATTACGATAAAAATATATGAACTGAATCAGGAAGATCGGTGTAAAAACAGATTACGCTTTTTGAAATATTGGGAAAATGACGCTGATAAAATCAAGGACGAATTTCCCTACCGTTACTTTTTGGAGTAGGGTTTTCCCCTACTCCCCTTTCAAAAAAACAAAACCTCTTTCAGTTTCGCGCTCCTCGAAAGCTATTTGCAAACCCAAAAGGTACAAAAGTTGGCGTTTTTCGTAAAAAATAGGCAATTCTCCGATCTGATACTGTTGATCGCCTTCCCGCAAGGTATCAAAACCCAAACGGAAATTTGCTCCGCCACAACCGCCACCGCCCTCGACCATCACCCGCAAACCGTATTTGGGAGGAATCCCTTTATTTTGGCGAATATAATTGATTTCGGCTAAAGCCTGTTCGGTAATTTCGATAGGATTGAGGTTCATAAAAAACTAAATTTTTTTTCAAGCAAAATCATATATCCCTCAAAAATAATATAAATTTGTAGATAATTAATAAAATGATGCGAAACGAATTGAACGATAAAAGGTATTTTTTGATCCTCATTTTTGCTATTTTCTTTTCTTGTGAAAGTAGAGAATTGGACAAAGATCAATTACAAACCTTTCATAATCAATATATTAGTGCTGAAAAAATTCCAAAAACGGAAAAAATAACCGATTCGATTCATTGTGCTTGGGCTTTTTCCCAACACCTAAAACCTGCACAAGTGGCGCACAGTCTTTGGCTGGAGGAAATTATGAATATTTTGGTCGAAAAACCGCAAAATCGTTTCTCACAATTGGGTTCTCAAGGTTTCGAGGCTTTCGAAAGGCAGGTTTTGAGTAAAAAAATAGACAGTAACCGTTTCGAGATCGATACTTCGCAAAACTTGCAACAATGGATCGGTCAAGTGGTTCAAAATCAGGGAATTAGCATTTTAATTACGGATTTTCGGCTTCGGACTTCGCGAGAATATAAGGCAATTCGGATCAAAGGCGATACGGTCATGACAAACGTAAATCCTTATGCTTGGGCGGCGGCAGATTTGGAAATTTTTTGGGGAAAAGGCGGAAAATTGCGAATTTACCCGATTCCTTGTGCGGCACAACAGAAATTTTTTGTCTTGGTTTTCGTGCCGCCCATGCCGCTTGAAAAAGAAAAAAAACTTTTGGCAAAATTTTTAAAACCTGAAAACAAACTAAATGTTCGCCTTTCGCCAATCCTTGTGGCACAACCCCAAAAACAAACTTTAGTACAAAAATTTGAAAATACGGATCAGGGTGCGCTAAACGAAAAACTGGTCGCTATTAATTATCTGCAAAGTGCTGATTATGAATATTTTATGTTGCATAAAAACGATCTTGCCGATCACTATGCGCAAAAACGCCGTTTGCTATTTGGTAATTTATTTTTGCCTTTAGATACTTTTTTCTTGAAAAAACCTCATTTGGAAACGGCGGTGTGGGATATAGGAAAAAATTACCAATTTTTTCTTCAAAGTTTGGAAGCACAAAGTAAAAACGAAGAAATTGACCCAGAAACTGGCGATTTGCGACCGAGAACTTCGGAAGTGGGCTTCAGATTTACAGGCGAAATTCGCGCCAAAATGGTTTTTGAAACCATTTTGGATTCGGCAACGAATGAAATTAAGATTTTTGGCAAAAAAGAATTATTGGAAACCGAAAAAGAAAGTTTATTTTTGGTACAAATCAAATTGGCAAATAGCAAAATTGAAATTTCGGACACTTTGCGAAAACTATTTCGCTATCCCGATCCTGAAGGTTTTTGGCAAGAGGCATTGTACGAAAGTTTGCGAAAAAGTTTGGAAAAAAGCCTTCAAAATCACCCAAAAGAAACGCTTTTTCAGTTTTATTGGCATCAGGTCGATTAAAAATTATTTTTGTATGGCGAACATTCTTGTTCGCCACAGAAACGAACAAGAATGTTCGTTTTACGAAGAAAAAAATATTTTTCAGTATAAAATATGGAACAAGCAAGCCGTTTGAGTATGCGTTGGATTGTCGGCAAACGCTACGATCTGTTTTTTTTCATTGGGAGTTTTATTTTTACTTTTTTATTTTTTGGGCTTTACAAACTTGTCCAATCCTACGGCTTTTTGATCAAAGGCGACAGCATTCTGATCACCTATTTTATTTTTACGGCTTTTTTTGACCACCCGCATATTTTCCAAACCTTTTCACGCACACACCTCGATGGGGCAGAATTTAAAAAACATCGGCTAACACATACGCTTGGTATTGCTATTCTGATGGTTTTGGGTTTCATCATAACGGGCATGGGGTATGAGGCGGAATTGATCGTTTTTGCTTCGGTTTTTGGTAGTTTTCATATTATTCGCCAGCATTATGGTTTTCTAAGGGCGTACAAAGGTATCAATGGGGACAACGAGGAGATTGATAATTGGATAGATTATGGCACGTTTTATACAGGAATGTTTGCTTGTTTTTTTTACGATTATACCGATATTACCAGCCCGATAGTGATTTACAAAAGCCTCCAAGCCCGTTTTCCGAACCTTCCGCCCGATATTAGCGAAATCATGTGGAGTTTGTTTTTGGGATTTTTGTTTGTGTTTTTGGTGCGGCAAGTCTGGCGTTTGGTAGAAGGCAAAACGATTAATATTCCCAAAATTCTCCTACTTTCTACGGCTTTGGGAACGCATTATTTTATCTTTTTTGCGACCGCCACGCCTTTTTTGGTAGCCGAAGCCCTCGAAACGGCTTATCACGACATACAGTATCAGGGCTGGATGATGCACTACCAAAAAAGCCGTTTTCCGAAAGCTAAAAACTTGATAATCAAATGGATAGGATTTTCTTTGCTGTACGGATTGGTAGTCGGTGTGATCGAAGTGTATGGCTTGATGCAAGAAGGAGGTTGGGCAATGTGGCTTTTTGTCCCTTTTACCATGCTGGTAATTTACCATTATTACGTTGATGGAATCGTGTGGCGTTTTAGTGATTATCCCGATCTGCGAAAAGCCATGTTTGAAAAAAAATAAGAAACAAGATAGGGAATTTGTGGTTTGTATTTTTGAGCAAAGCAATCAAATTGGAAATTTTAGCAAGAAATATGAATAAAATAATTTTAATTGTTTTTTTTCTGGGAATTATTTTTTCGAATCCTTTTCTTTTTGCCCAACAACAGCCTGCCGACAGCACGGCTTTTGAGTTAAAAGCCTTTTTCGAACAGGTTTTGGCTACGCACCCTGTCGTAAAACAGGCGTATTTGGTGAGTGAAAGCGGAAAACAGGAATTGCGTTTGGCGAGGGGCGAGTTCGACCCTAAACTCCTTTCTACCTTTTCGAGCAAGGAATTTAAAGGGAAAAGCTATTTTAGAAAATGGGACACGGATTTGAAAATTCCGCTTTGGACAGGAACAGACTTAAAAATTGGATATGAAAGGAATAGCGGAGAAAATCTAAGTGATGAGTCTTTCGTCCCACCCGAAGGTTTGCTTTCGGCAGGGATCGCCATTCCGCTTGGGCAAGGTATGCTTATCGACCGCCGCCGCGCGGTCTTGCGCCAAGCCCAATTTTTTACGAAAATAGCTGAAAATGAACAAATTAAGATGATCAACAAGATCGTTTTGCAAGCCGCAAAAGATTATTGGTATTGGTATGATGCCTATAACCAATTTTTGATCAACAAAAAAGGTTTTGATTTGGCAAAATTCCGTTTCGAGGCTGTAGTAGAAAGGGTAAAACAAGGCGAAGAAGCAGGAATCGATTCGGTCGAAGCGAAAATTACGCTACAACAGCGTGAAATCGATTTTCGTTATTCGGAAGTGGCTTTGGCAAATGCCCGACTCTTGCTCTCGAATCATCTCTGGGACGAAAATGCCAATCCGCTGGAACTCGAACCGCAAGCTCTCCCAAGTACCAACATTGGGCTGAACGGAAATACTGCCAAATTGGAAGAATTACTGGAATTGGCTCGCCAAAAACACCCCGAAATAGAAAAATTGCGTTGGAAAGGCAAGCAATTAGACACCCAACTTCGCCTCGACCGCGAAATGTTGAAACCTTTTTTTACGGTTCAATACGACTTTTTGGCTTCTCCAAAGTGGTTTAGCGAAAAAACCGAAGACCAAAAATACATCAATCAAAGCAATAAAATAGGCTTTGATTTTGCTTTTCCCTTGTTTTTGCGAAAAGAACGGTCAAAAATCCAAATGACGACCATCAAACTCAAGGACAACTATTGGGAGCAACTCGAAACCAATCGGCAAATTGAGAATAATTTGCGGGTTATTTTCAATGAACTCCAAAACACGCAGCAACTTTTGAGATTACAAGAGGAAATGGTCGTGAATTATCGGATCTTGGTAGCGGGCGAAATTATGAAGTTCGAAAACGGCGAAAGCACGCTATTTTACGTCAATGTGCGGGAAGGCAAAATGCTCGAAGCCGAACAGAAATTAGTGGTTTTGAAAGCCAAATATGCCAAACTCAAGGCAGAATTGCTGTGGGCGGCAGGACAAATGCCTACGGCGGAATAAAACGTTTGATTGAATTTTGGAAGACTTTAGAAATTTGTTTTGATCAAAAAAAGACCCCACAAAATCCTAAAAATTTTGCGGGGTCTTTTTAGAAGCATTTTATTCAATGTTTAATTCAAAAACTCATAAATGCCCGCTACGCCCTGTCCGCCACCTACGCAGGCGGTAACCATGCCGTATTTTTGTTTGCGTTGGCGCATTTCGTTGAGGAGTTGAACGGTCAGTTTCGCCCCTGTACAGCCCAGTGGGTGTCCCAGAGCAATTGCCCCGCCATTCACATTTACAATTTCAGGATTCATATCAAGCACTTTCATCACCGCCAAGCCCTGCGCCGCAAATGCCTCGTTTAGTTCAATCTGTTGAATATCAGACAGTTTCAAACCTGCTTGCTTCAAGGCTTTCGGAATAGCGGCTACGGGACCAATGCCCATAATGCGAGGATCAACTCCTTCGGCAGTGTAGGCAACCATTCGGGCTATCGGTTTGAGATTCAACTCATTGACCATTCGTTCGGACATGACCATGACAAAAGCCGCCCCGTCCGAAGTTTGCGAAGAATTACCTGCCGTAACCGACCCCCCCGCCGCAAAAGCAGGTTTCAGTTTCGCCAAAGCCTCTAAGTTTGTATCGCCTCTGGGGCCTTCGTCCGTATCGACCACGTATTTTTTTGTTTTTTTCTTTCCATTTTCGTCCAGCGAAGTTTCTGTAACCTCGACAGGGACGATGCCCTCTTTAAATTTGCCTTCTGTAATGGCTTTAATGGCTTTTTGGTGCGAATGATAGGCAAATTCGTCTTGTTCTTGGCGCGTAATTTTGTAATCATTGGCTACCTGCTCCGCAGTTAAGCCCATGCCAAGATAATATTGGGGATTTTTTTCAGCAATTTTCCAGTTCAATGCCGCTTTGTAGCCCATAGTTGGCACCATAGACATCGATTCTGTGCCGCCCGCAATGATACATTCGGCAGTTCCTGCATGAATCCGTGCGCTTGCCAGCGCAATCGCTTCTACACCCGACCCGCAATAACGGTTAATAATCATACCAGGTACATTCAAGGGCAAAGAAAGTAAGGAAATCATGCGTCCCATTTGCATACCTTGTTCGGCTTCAGGCACAGCATTACCTACGATCAGGTCATCTACGCGCGAAGCGTCAAAATTAGGAATTGATTTTACCAAATGCTGGATTACATCAGCCGCCAAATCATCGGGGCGTGTAAAACGAAAACCTCCACGACTTGACTTTCCGACAGCCGTTCTGTAGCCTGCTACTATGTATGCGTTCATGTTTTTTATTGGGTTTTTAGGCAAACCTGTAGGGTTTCGAAAACCTTACAGGTCTAAATTTCTTTTGAATAGCATTTTTACAAAAATAAGAAATAATTAAAATAATTACCGTTTTTCATAGAATTTTGTTACATTTTTTTTCAAATAAAATTTTAACTTATTTATTTCAAAACAAAGCATTTTGCTGTTTGGGTGTTTCCAAAACTGGTTTTCGCAAATTAAGTTTTGCCTCTCGGTTCAGCTCCTCTATCACAAACAAAGCCGCATCGGGTGCTTGTGTATTGTCGGGTTCATGCACCCAAAAATACAATTTTTCTAAACCACTTGAAAACCAAGTCTTTAGCCTCGCTATCCATGCTTTGAGTCTGGTATAATCCGTTTCGTGAAGGTCATTCCCAACCCAACGAATAGCGGCTGTCGAATTGGTCAGGCATTGGTGCAAAACATCACGCCGACCTGAAACGTCCGTGATGACCGTCCCAATTCCCAAATATTGCATTTGCTCGAAAACCCTTTCTACTTCAGGCAAAAAACGACCTGAAAACCAATCTGGGTGGCGAAATTCGACAGAAAGAGGCATTTCTTGGGGAAAATTTTGTAAATAACGCATGAGGCGTTCGGCATAGACTGGAGAAAAATGAGGCGGTAATTGCAAAAAGCATAAACCTAAACGGTCTTCGAGCCGCAAAAGGGTTTCAGTAAAATAACGAGTCGGCAGTTCAGCATTTTCCAATAAGAGTTCATGGCTAATTTGTTGTGGAATTTTGGGGCAAAACTGAAAACCTGTGGGCGTATCGGCATACCAACGATCAACGGTACGTGATTCTGGGATTCGATAGTGGGTTACGTTGAGTTCGATGCAGTTAAACTGACGACTATAATAGTACAAAAAATCCTTGTTTGAGGTCTTTTGCGGGTAGAGTTTCCCACACCAGTTTTCGTTTGCCCAAACAGGGCAACCTACCCAAATGCCTATTTTTTCCGAATTTCCCCTGCCCAAAACGGTTTGGGTATGGGGGTGATCGGGTGGCAAACTGAAATCTACTTTTGAAATATCATTTAGTTTTCCAAAATCCATATTTTGTGAGGGTTTAAAAAACGCAAAGTCTTGACAATCATTTTTTTGTAAAAAAAAAACCGCAATTTCTTGCGGTTTCGTGTTTGTTAAATGTTGTCTGGCTAGGACTCGAACCTAGAACTTACTGAACCAAAATCAGTTGTGCTACCATTGCACCACCAGACAATCTGTTTTTAACGGTGCAAAGATAAGCGCTTTTTTCGAACTTACAAAAATATTTCTCATTTTTTTATTTTTTTTCTTCCGAATTTTTAATGCTTCAGTTTTTCCCACATATCGGGGCGGCGCGTTTGGGTTCGGCTGATTGCCTGTTGTAATTGCCATTCCTCTATCTTAGCTTGGTGTCCTGAAAGCAAAATTTCTGGAACTTGCCAGCCCTCGAAATCCGCAGGGCGAGTATAAACAGGTGGGGCAAGCAAACCGTCTTGGAAAGAATCCGTAAGAGCAGAACTCTCATCAGAAAGGACTTGTGGAATAAGCCTCACAACCGCATCGACCAGCACCGCCGCCGCCAGTTCTCCCCCTGAAAGCACATAATCACCTATCGAAATTTCTTTAGTAATCAAATGCTCTCTGACTCGTTCGTCTATTCCTTTATAGTGTCCGCACAAAATAATCAAATTACCCAAAAGCGACAATCGATTGGCTTCAGACTGGTCGAGGGTTTTGCCATCGGGTGAGGTATAAATGATCTCATCATAGTTTCGTTCGCTTTGTAACTTTCTGATACACTGTACTATAGGTTCGATTCGCAAGACCATGCCCGCCCCGCCGCCGAAGGCATAATCATCAACTTGCCGCTGTTTGTTGATGCTATAATCCCGCAGGTCATGCACCACAATCTCCACGATTCCCTTCTGTTGGGATCGCTTCAAAATAGAATGGTTAAAAGGACTTTCGAGCAGAGCTGGGACACAACTAATAACATCTATGCGCATTTTTCGTTTATTTTTAGGGGACTTATTGGGTTCTTCCTACTATTATTTCCCCTGTTCTGATCGTATTACTCAAATTTAGGGCGCGGTCGGCAATTTGTATCTCAAAAAGAAGGGTATCACCTCGCCGTACAGCAGGCGAATAGGAACTCGAAAAGGTATAAAAAAAGACAAAACTATAAGACAGC
>JAAFHK010000007.1 GCA_013297565.1 Cytophagales bacterium | reverse complement strand
ATAGACGAATTGCTCGAAAAAAGTGCTTATTTGGAAAGAAAAACCAAATCCGACCAGAAAAGCAGCAGTAAAAAACCACGCTACGTTTTTTTGCAAATTTGGTTTTTCGAGTTGCTTGCCAAAAACCTGAATATTGAAAATGGCAACTGCCAAATTGAGCAAACCAATCAAAAACGAAGTTCGCATAATGCCCAGATAAGGCAAAAGCACCAACGGGAAAAGCACCGAAGCAAGCAAAGCTCCAATATAATCAAAGGAAAAAATTTGGGCAACGGTATCCTTTAGAGACGAATAGCGGTTGGTAATGCGGGTTACGATAGGGATTTCCAAACCAATCATGATACCCAAACAAGCGATCAGCCCAAAAGCAACTATGTAGTAATTTTCGGTGAGGGAATAAGAAAAATACAAGATTAAAGCTGAAAGTCCGCCCAAAGCACCCAAAGCAATCTCGATAGTTACAAACCAGTCGAGCAAGCGATCAGCAAAGAAGCGCGAAAAATACGAACCCACGCCCATAAAGAACATAAAAAGCCCAATCGTAATCGAGAACTGCAAAATACTGCTCCCCAGAAAATAGGTCGAAATACTACTAATAAGCAGTTCATACAAAATACCACAACTGGCAATAATAAAAACCGAAGTAAGCAAAATGGGCAGATGTGCTTTTTCTTCGTTAGGTGTTTCTTCGTTCAAAATTTCTAAGGGTTTTATTTGCCCAAAAATAATAATTTGGTAGTTGTCAAAAAGTGTTGATAACATAAAACTAAGCATAAGATTTTGTAATTTTGTTAATCACAGACCAAAAGAATAAAACTCATGCTTAGTACCGCAAAGATAGAAAAATGTTCCCAAGTTTGCGTGAAAATATTGTTAAAAATGGTTCCTACGAGGGGGAAAATCAGCGTGTTTTGTACAAAGACTTCGGAAAAAGTAGATTTTTACACAAAAAATACGCTTTGTCTTTATCTTTCGAGCAAATACATCGGGCTTTTTCAGAAAGACTATTTTGTGTGGCGTATGCCGAATCTTCTGTGTGAGCTACTATCACAAGTATACAAAATGCTCAATTTAAGTTTTGTCCTGATGCCTGATTTTAAAAATGGGTTTTGACAAAACCTTCTTCAGATGATGTGCTTGAATTTGATGAATTATGCGGATTTTGTGAAAAAAAGAAGAACAAACCATGGATTTGGGCGGCTTTGTTAGAAATACTCGACAAATTGTGGCTTATGTGATCGAAGCGAAAAAATCTTTCAGCGCGTTGATCAGGAAAATACCTGTAGAATGGCTCAAAATACAGAGCTACTTGATGCTTGGAAATCATATGCTTTTGTTGCTATCGGAAGGCAATCACAGTATGGGGTCGGAAAAAAAACAGGAGAAACCAATCATATAAAGAAACCAATCATATAAAAAAATATTGGGCAACACTCAGGGAATTGTAGCCTTTCGAACTTTGCGAAAGGTAGTCTGTGGCGTTTTTGGCTTTGGAAAAGGCTTGGATTACGCCCGAACCGATGTCCTCGCCTTTCGAACCAAAAATTTCCGCTACGGCTTGCTTGGCTATGTTCGAGGTTTCGGGGAGTTTGGCTATTTCGGTCGTTACTACTTTCATGGCATCTGCCACGCTTATTTTGCCTGTTTCGAGGTCTTTGACCATTTGCACCGCAAAGGTTGTTCCTGTTGCCTGTTCTACGGCTTTGAGCGCGTTTACGACTTTTTCGGTTTCGGTCGTAGCTCTTATGCCAAATTCTTTGACCGCATCGATCCCGAAATCCGTATAAACGCCTTGTTCTTTCATTTGCGAAACTATCGCAATAAATTCTTCGGCTTTGAATCCCGCCCCTAAAAGCGTGGAGGCATATTCCTCGTACCAATCTAACAGCTCGCCTTTGTCGGTTTCTGCATTTGCCGCAAGCCCTTTTTTGATCAGTTCCTGCGCTTCTCCGAAACTGATTTTCATGTTTTTGGCAATCGAGTTCGCCGCATTATTTACCTTCGCCGACTCGACATCAAAGGCTTTCGAGATGCCTTGAGTTTTGCCCACAAGCTGATCGAGTTCCTTGCCCGTTGTGCCTCTCATTTTCCCGATCTGCGTCTGCAAGCCGTTGATCTCTTTTTGAACTTCGAAAAATGCCTTTGCCAATTCGTAAATCTGTTGGATAAAAGCAATCCAAAATGCGGCAGTTGCCATTTGTTTGAACGCCTCACCGATGCCAAATGCGCCTGTTTCGACTTCTTTTTCGGCTTTTCGTACAAAACCTAATTTTTCTTTCGTGTCGGTAATTTCTTTTTGCACGCCCTCGTATTCGGCTTTTATACTAAAAACCTTTTCAAATTACACATTTTAAAAATTGTAAAATATTGATTTTCAACCTTGTAAGGTCTTTAAGACCTTACAAGGTTATACAGTTTTTAGTATAGTTTGTCAAACTTTGCCTTATCAACTTCGGGGTTTATTTCGGCAAGCGCTTTTTTCAATTCGCTTGCCTTTTTTTCCAAACCCGCTAAAGACTTGGGATCGATGGGCGTTTCGATTTTGCGTTGCAATAAACCTACTTCCTCTTTTACCTGTATAATGCGTTCTTTGAGCGCGCCATATTGCTTTTGCACCGCATCAAAGTGTTCTTTATCTACTTCGGGGTTTAGTCTTTTCATCAGCTTTTGCATAGTTCGCAAATCTCCTTCGAGTTCGCTGATGCTTGACGCCGCCTGTTTATTATTGATCTTGAGGCTAATAATAACTTCGTCTGTCGTCCTCTTTGCCATGCTTTCTCCGTTTGATTAAAAATGTAATATAGGCTTCAGCCTGTGAAAAAAAACATTCCACAGGCTGAAGCCTATGTTACAAAACTACAAAATGACGACTTTATGCACCCTTCCGACAGGTACGTTCGCCGCAAAAGTGATGCGGGTTTGCGTCGCCGAAAGGTTCGTAACGGTGGCGGTTACGATAGCGCCTGTGTCGACTCGGTAAATCTGCACCATAGGAAATGTGCCTTTGCTGTGCGTAACCGTAAAAGTTTTTAGCGAACCTGTCCCTGTGATATCGAAGCTTTGGCGCCCGCCCGAAGTAATTGCGGCATTTACGAAGGCAATATCAGGAATCACGCGATCTCGTTGGGCGGCTATCAGACCGTTCCAAGTAGCCGAATAATCAGCATCATAGAAGAAGCCTTTGCGTACCAAACTCATGGTAGCACGGGCATTATTCGCAGCTCTGTATGCCGTAATTTCCGCCCCAAAAGAGCTAATATTTACACTTGCATTGTCAAGAACTGTATTTTGGGTGTAAAAATTGCCTGTGCCTGTGTCGCCTTGGAGCTGTAGCCAAACTTGTTTGCTATCGTCTGTTTGGTTCGAATTCAGCGTCAAACCGTTCGAATTTGCAAATTCGACTTTGTTCGTAGCGGCAGTGAGTTCGAATTTCAAACCCGAAGCCACATTGACCGTTCCACTCAATTTGTCTGCTCCCGCAGTGCCTGTCAAAGGTAAGTAATTGCCGACTAAAAGGCTTTTGTTAATGACCAAATTGCCGCCTGTGCCGTAACCCAAAGCGACCTGATCGCCTGCTACTACTGCCGAATAGTCTGCCAAACCTTTGATTCGCAGTTTGCCCGCAGGCGAAACGCCGTTCAACTCCAAACCGCTATTCGTATCGAGATCGATGTTATAGATCGAACCTGTGTAATCGATGCCTTGCCCTGCCCGAAGCCCAAGCCGACAGGTTTTTGCTCCTGATCAAAGTTCCCTATCCGACTGAAAATGAGGAATTTCAGGTTTTGAAAAATACGACAAGCAATACCTATACAAAGATCGAAACGATCATGAATGCGGACGAAATCCTGAAAATTCAAAAATTGGTTCGGCAGTTGCCTGTTAGCGATTCGCTGATTCGGTATGTTACGCATTTGGTCAGAGCCACGCGCCCCGCCGAATCGGATATCGATATTGTCCGAAACTGGGTAGAATGGGGAGCAGGCACACGAGCAGGGCAAGCCTTGATCCTGACCGCCAAAGCACACGCCCTCATGTCGGGGCGTTATGCCGTTACGCCCGAAGATTTGCAAAAAATGGCTTTACCTGTGTTCAGACACCGTATTTTGCTAAATTTTAGGGCTGAAACCCAAAAAATGACAACCGACCAACTCACTACGGAACTTTTAAAGAAAGTGCCTTTGCCTGAAGTGAGATTGTAAGTTTGAGGAAACTAATTATCCGACAACTTCAAGGTATATTATTTTGTATAATACAGGTAGGCATCTTCTAAAGAACTAAACTGTGTCAATAATATCTCTTTGGAGGCATCAGCCAAGATATTTCCGTTTTTAAGAAATAAAAACCTTGAACAAGCATTTTCCAATTCTAACAAATAATGTCCTGTTAGTATAAAAGATTGCTTTTTTTCATAGGCAATTTTTTGTAAAACAGTTCTTAAAATTATAATGCCTTCGGGATCGAGGGCATTAAAAGGTTCATCGAGCAGAATTAGATCAGGGTTTTGCATAAAAGCACAAACTAAATTAAGTCTTTGTTTCATGCCTGAAGATAATTCGCAAAAGGGTTTTTTCAGGAAAGAATCTAATTGAAAGGTTTCGATCCACAGTTTCTCAACGGCAATCTTGCGAATAGCACAAATTAATTGCAGGTTTTCGAGAGCAGTCAAATAAGGGTAAAAATTGGTGTGTTCCAAAGCTACCCCCATTGTAAAATTTTCTTTTTGGATTGTACCTTTATAAGACTGCAAACCTGCCAAAATTTCTAAAAAAGTAGTTTTTCCTGAACCATTATGTCCTACTATAGCCAAATTTTCGCCCTGTTTGAGTTCGAAACTAAGGGAATTTAGGCGTTTTTTTTTACTTACATTTTGAATAGATAACATATTTTTGAAAAAAATTATCGCTTTTTTATTCTTATCCAAAGGATTAAGCCCGCTAATAAATAATAGAAAATGATGAAAAATAGTTGGTTCGAATCAATTTGCCTTTCTATTAAAATATTTTCGTATAAATGGTTCAGGGGTAAATAACGATGCCAATCGTAATGAAGAAAATTAATATCAACAAACCATAATGTTCCTTCAAGTATCCGACAGAAAAAATACAGAACAAAGCTAATTGTCATATTTTTGCCTAATGAACCAAAAATAAGGGCAATGACTCCGTACCATAATAGATGTAAAAAAGCATAGGGAAGCAACTCAAAAATAGTATAATGATCGGGATAAAATAATACCCAAAATCCTAATAGAATATAGGCAAACAGATGTAATAAAATACCAAGTGGCAATAAAGAAATATATTTAAGCAAATAAAAAGCAGACTTGTCTAATCCCGAAGAAAGACTTTTTTTTAGGGTGTTTTCATTTTTTTCGAATCCGATATGAATAATGCCAATAATTGCCAAAAAACCATTGAAAGTGGAAATTATACTATAAAATAGCTTTTGAATTTCTGCCAAATTGACAGCAAGGTTCTCAATAGTTATCTGATAAACTAAATAAATGGCAATAGCAGTGTAATAGATAAAAAATAAGCCCAAAAGAGCATAAATTTCCACTCGTAACATTTTACGAAATTCAAAAATGAGCAGTTTTTTCATAAAAAATAAGAAAAAGGCAAGTGGTAAAAATAAACCACTTGCCAAAAAATATTTATTTTAAATTAGAAGCAATTATTAACCGCACACTGAGCCGCAAAAACACCCATACCAAATAAAAAACCAGTGCTGTACAGAGCCATTTTTTCAATAACTCCTTGTTCCATGTATTTCGCCCCTGTGCAGTACCCTACTCCATCTACACTACACGCAGAACCTCGTCCTTCTGTTCTACTCAAAGCACCACGATTACCATATACAACACTTGTTACTTTTCCCAAATCGGCAGTAGCTTCAAAAAGCATTTGACCTTGCGAGTCATACATTCCGAAAACTCCCGATTTTTCAGTGTCAAGTTCCGCTTTAGCAATCAAAATCATAAACTTTTCGTATGAATTAGGGTTGAAGTAGGCTATCACAGCTTCTTCTGTTTGATCACCAACAATAGGTATCATAATAGCGGATAGATTTTGTTTACCTGTTGGGATTATTTTAGCCTCATTCTCTACAAGGCTACCCAAACGTTGTTTAAGACGGATATATTCATTATCCGAACTCAATTTACTAAGAACAAAACTTTCCTCTTTGTTTAAAGAAGACAATTCCTCTTTTTGACAAGAATTTAATACAAAGAAAGCAAAAAATAATACGAGTGAAATAATTTTTTCATAAAAATAGAAAAGGTTTAAATTGATATAATTTATTACACCGCAAAGGTAATGTGCTACGAAATTTTTTATTTACATTTTTTAAATTATATTTGTCTTTTAAATACATTTATAAGTCTTATTAATAGATTATATGACTGAAAAGGAGAGATTAGAGATTGAGCAACTTTCTTTGAAGGCTCATGAAGTTCTGAATTTTGTTAAAACACAAATTAGAAAGGCTCGAGAAGAGGTAGGTTTTTCACAAGAAACGGTTGCTCGGCTCATGGGTATGTCCCATTCAGGATTTGCCAAGATAGAATCAGGTGAGAATGATATTACGCTTACACGCTTGGTACAAATATCTGAAGTGTTAAAAAGTAGTATTACCGATTTTTTGCCAAAAAAAGAAAGTGGAGGTATTCATCAGATTAGGGCTAAAAAGATCGATTCAGTAGTTACTGATGTGAATATTATGACTCAGTACAATCATGTGAAAGATGATAATTTACAAATCTACCTTCAACAATTAGAGAATCGGCTCAAAACCATAGAGGAATATTTATACTAAAAACTGTATAACCTTGTAAGGTCTTAAAGACCTTACAAGGTTGAAAATCAATATTTTACAATTTTTAAAATGTGTAATTTATAAGAGTTTTGAGTATAGCAAACTTAAAAGGCACTAAATAATCATTTTTTTCTTTAATTTTGCGCAACAAAATGAATCGGTAAAAACCTCTAAAAAATATTTTTGTGAAAAAAAGAGTGTTGTTTTTGGATCGTGATGGCACGCTGATAGTTGAGCCAACAGACAATTTCCAGATTGACAGTTTGGAAAAACTCGAATTTTTGCCTTCGGTAATCACAAGTTTGAGCCGAATCGTCAATCAAACCGATTTTGTGTTGATTATGGTTACAAACCAAGACGGTTTGGGGACGGCTTCGTTTCCCGAAGAAAGTTTTTGGGGTGCGCACAACAAAATGTTGAAAATTTTGGAAAATGAAGGCGTAAAATTTGCCAAAATCCACATTGATCGCAGTTTCGAACACGAAAACCTGCCTACACGCAAGCCCAATATCGGAATGTTGCACGAATACCTAAACGGAGAATACGATTTGGCACATTCTTACGTGATTGGGGATCGGATTACGGACGTAGAATTAGCCCAAAAATTAGGCACAAGGGCTATTTTGGTAGGCGATAAAAAAGACAGCAGGGCGGTACTTTGCACCTCGAATTGGAAAGAAATATCGGCATATTTGACCAAATCCAGCAGAACGGCAAGCGTTACCCGCAAAACGAACGAAACCGAAATTAAGGCTTGGATTTGCCTTGACGGGACAGGCAATGCGGAAGTAAAAACAGGAATCGGCTTTTTTGACCATTTGATCGAACAATTTGCCAAACATTCGCTTTGCGATTTGGAATTGGAAGTCAAAGGCGATCTGCACATTGACGAGCATCACAGCATGGAAGATGCGGCTTTGGCTTTGGGCGAGGCTTTTGCGAAGGCAGTCGGCGACAAAAGAGGAATTACACGCTACGGACATTTTAATTTGCCCATGGACGATGCTTTGGCGCAGGTAGCGGTCGATCTTTCTGGTCGCCCTTGGGTGATTTGGCAAGTCGAATTTCGCAGGGAAAAAATAGGAGATATGCCGACCGAAATGGCGTTTCACTTTTTCAAATCCTTTACAGATGCCGCCAAGTGCAACGTAAATATCAAGGTAGAAGGCGAAAACGAACACCACAAAGTAGAGGCTATGTTCAAAGCCTTTGCGCGGGCAATCCGCATGGCGGTTCGCCGAACTCCTGGTGATTCAAGTTTGCCGACTACTAAAGGTATGTTGTAATTATACTCAATCAACGAATGCTTTTGTACGGCGAACATTCTTGTTCGCCCAGAAACGAACAAGAACTTCGTTTTACGACCAAGTACCAATTTAGTTTCAGTATAATTATAGTTTATGAATAATTTTGTAGCATACCCTTTAGGGTGCGGTTAATTAATTGATTTTCAATAAATTACAAACACCCTAAAGGGCGTTTTACAAATTATTCATACTTTACTCAATAATGAGTTTCCGTACTACCAATCCCTGTGTAGTTTCTAAATGGACGAAATAAATACCTTTTGGCAAATTGGGCAGGTTGAGAACATAATTCTCAATCTGCTTTTGGTTCGAAACCCAAACGCTTTGTCCCAACAGATTCAAAATTTGTGTCTTATTGATGTGTAAGTTATTGGAAAAATCAATGTGCAAAACATCAGAAGCAGGATTAGGATAAATTTTAATATTGAGTTCAGTTCTTGCCGTAATTCCGCTTGTAACTACTTTCGAACTTAGGAGTTCTTTCCTTCTGGGACTATTTTCGAGTACCCAACGCATTCTTTGTACCTGACAAATGGTAAACATATTCATACAAATATCATCTGTGTAATCCATAAAATTTTCGTGCATGGCTACTTTTTCACATACTATTCGATCATTTTCACAGCTAAAAATACGATTGCTGGGCGAAGTAAGCACAGGCGTATCATTACAATAATCGGCATCTCGGCTACAGCTTGCATTACCATCATGAAAAGTATGCAATAAACCTAAAAAATGCCCTATTTCATGGCTAAGTGTTCGACCGTAGGCAAACCTTTCACTTAGAGGTAAATTAGGAATCTTACGAATAGAACCTAACACTCTTGGCAAAATAAGTACGCCATCGGTTGTTTCTAAACCATTTTTTTCTTCCAAACCCGCTAAACCCGACAGATCAGGGAATTGGGCATGACCTAAGTAACTTTCACCGCCCTCTATCAAACTATCCAAAACCCAAATATTTAGGTATTGCTTGGGATCAAAAATGGTTTGTGTGCTAATTGTATTTCGAAAACTTTTGATGTCCCAGTTACCTTTACTTATTTTGTGCCTCGCAATGCCTTTTTCTGCTAATAAATTGCCATTTGGATCAATGTCAGCCAATTCGAAACGAATATTCGCATTGGCGGCAACGGATCGAAACATGGGGCGAGTTTTGGAAGTATCGGCATTAAAACGGTTATAATCTTCGTTCAGAACCTCTATTTGCGATTGGATTTGGGCTTGGCTAACTTGACGAGTTGCAGAAGTGGGGCTTTCTGTGTAGCATAAATGAAAAATAATAGGAATGGTATAGGTTTGATTTTCAAGCCTTGCTGTAGGTGAGGATTGCATGGCTTTTTGCATGAAATTTTGATCAAAATAAGCAGGAATGTAATTATTTCCGCATTTTCGATCTTGGGCTAAAAGAAAAGAATGAAAAAAAAGAACTAATCCAAAAACAAGTAGTATTTTTTGCATAAAAATTAGTTGTTTTTTGTGGTTAATATCGAGATATACTCAATCAAATTGGTTCTGTAGGGCGAACATTCTTGTTCGCCACAAAAACGAACAAGAACTTCGTTTTACGACAAAACCATTTTAGTTTCAGTATATTGATCACAAAGTAAATAAAAATTATCGTTGAAACCCCATGCTTTCCATCATCATTTGTTCGCGCCGCCCCAATCTGTTGCAACAGGTTAGCGAAAGCATTAACCAAACTGTTGGCGTAGCTCACGAAATTGTAGTCATTGATAATCAGGCGAATACGTATAATATTTGTCAAGCCTACAATTTAGGCGCTTCGAAAAGCAGGTTTCCGTACCTGTGTTTTAGCCACGAAGATGTGCTTTTTCATACCTCGAATTGGGGAAATATCGTCATTGAAAGTTTGAAAAACGAAAAAGTAGGGGTTTTAGGTGTGGTCGGTTCGAAACTACAGCCTCAAGCGCCTGCGGCGTGGTGGGATACGGGTTTGGAAAATATCCGTTTGCGCGCCTTGCAACATCAAAGAGATACGAAAATCCAAGAAGAAATCATAAATCCTGAAAATTTGGCAATAGAACAGGTTATTACGCTTGATGGGCTTTGGTTTTGCTGTCGAAAACAGGTTTGGGAAGAAAATAAATTTGACGAACAGACTTTTACGGATTTTCATTTTTACGATCACGATTTTTCTTTCCAAATTGCCCAAAATTACCAAAATTACGTTAGTTTTGAAATCCTCATTGAGCATTTTTCTTTGGGAAATTTGGACACGAAATGGCGAAATAATGTGATGAAGTTTTACCAAAAATGGAAACACAAACTTCCTATGGCTACTTACCCAATCTCTGCCGAAAGCCATGCCCAAATAGCGAACCGTATTTTTACCAATTTTACGACCAAACTCATTGAAAGCCAATACGATAAACGAATAATTTTGCCCTACGTTTTACGTTGTTTGAGGAAAGAACCCCGAAACCGACAGCATCATTGGTTTGCCATTTGGCTTTTTGAGCAGTATTTTCCTAAGTTTTACAAACTCTTGCGAAGTTTTTATAGATTTGGTTTGTAAAGGTGGCTTTAGCCGCCTTTACATATTTATACTCAACCAAAAATGATTTTGTAGGGCGAACATTCTTGTTCGCCACAAAAACGAACAAGAATGTTCGTTTTACGACCAACGACCAATTTAGTTTTAGTATATATTCACGCTAAACCAAAAAAACATGAAAACTTTAACTCTATGCTTGTTATTTTTTTCAAATTCACTTCTTTTTGCCCAAAATCAGATTGAGGTTTATACTCAAGAGGGTTGCGGACGCTGTGCCTACGTGGTCGAACAGTTAAGGAAGTCAGGAGTAAAATTTGCCGATATTGATACTGAAAAAGAAGTAAATAACGACTTGATGTGGGACAAAGTTTGGGCAAGCGATCCCAAAATCACCGAAATTTCGATGCCTGTGGTAGTTTTTAATAAAAAAACCTACGTAAATATTCCTGATTTGGAAGCCCTTTGCAAGGAAATTGTAAGCAAAACGGGCGGAAAATGGGTCGATGCGGACTTAGGAGAAACCGAAAACACAGAACCCGATGAACAAGCTCAAGAGGAAAAACCCATAAATATGCCCCTAAATGGCGATCCTGAACCTGCGAACATGAAAGGAATAGTGGCGAGGCATAATTTTTACCGAAACGAAGTGGGGGTAAAAGGTTTAGTTTGGTCAAACGAATTGGCGGCTTATGCACAGGCTTGGGCAAACGAGTTGGCGAAAAAAGGTTGCCAGTTGGAACACAGACCTTATGAAGGGAAGTGGGCGCAAAAATACGGTGAAAATATTTTTTGGGCGCAGGGCATGAACCCAAGTCCTTCCCAAGTAGTGGATAATTGGGGGGCGGAAAAAGCTAAATTTGATTTTGAAAAGGTTGAATGTAAAGGCGAATGGTACGATTGCGGGCATTATACGCAAATAGTTTGGGAAAATACCACACAAATAGGTTGTGCTTTTGCCAAATGTGGCGATCAAGTTGTTTGGGTTTGCAATTATAACCCACCAGGTAATTATACAGGCGAAAAGGCGTATAAGAAAAAAAAATAGATGCAATTTTTTGAAAAACAGCCTTTCCTATTTCTTTAATTCGTATTTTTGGGCAAAATTTTTCCACCTTTCATTCAAAATTTTATGAAAAAAATTCTGGATGGTTGCGTTTTAATGTCTTTTTTGGCTCTAAGTTCTGCCTCTGCTTTTATGCCTTATAACAACGGTTCGGAAATCGTAGCGCTTGATAATGGCGATAAAGACAAAGGTGACAAGGACAAAAAAAGCCGAAAAGAAAGAAAAGCCGAGAAAAAAGCGAAAAAAAGCGGCTCTTGCGGTACGGCAAGCGGTGAAAAAAAATGCTGTAAATCGGCTGAAACCAAAGTACAGTAAGAAAAACGCGAAACGTCATGCCAAACATGGCGTTTTTGCTTTTAAAAAAAACCTTATAGGTTTAAATATATTCTAAAAAATATTTTTTTTATGCAAAATATCACTATAAAAATAAAAATTTTATCGGGAATTATTGTTTTATTACTATTTTTGATTAGCTTTTCGCTTTACACGCCAGACCAAAACACTACTCTATCCGAAACTTTCAGTTTTGCGGTTTCACAACCCGAAACGATTAACCGAATCCAATTTGGAAAAATTGTTTTGGAACGAAAAAGCGAAAAAAGTTGGGTTTTGAACCAAAATACTCCCGCCGATCTCGAAACGGTACAGGAACTTCTACAAATTTTGGCAAAGATCGACATCAAACGCCCTGTTGCCGAAGCACAGCAGAGTGTAATTGCTCAAAAAATACAAGAAAAAGGTACAGAAGTACAAATTTTTAGTAATGGGGAATTGATCAATCAGTTCAAAATAGCAGGTGAAACCGAAAACTCTTTTGCTCTTTCGCCCACAGGCGAGGCGTTTGTGGTTTATGTACCAAGTATGAATATTGTCCTGCACGAGGTTTTCCAAATGTCGTTTTCGGATTGGAAAGACCGAACTATTATGGCAGTTAGTTGGCTGGGAATCAAATCCTTAGCTATAGAATACCCTGAAACTCCTGAACATAGCTTTGTGCTAAAAGCCTCCGAAAAATTTTATAGTGTGGAAGGAGTTCAAAAATTGGATTCGGGCATGGTCTATAATTATTTGCAGGCATATCAAAACGTGCGCGCTTTTATGTACCTCCAAAACACCAATTTGCGGGATTCTTTGCTTTCACAAAAGCCGCTTTGCCGAATTTCGCTTGCTGCCGTTTCGGACTCCGACAGCGAAAGTATCAGCGTTTGGGGCAATAAAAATACACTTTTGGGTTATTTGGAACACAAGGAGCAACTTGTCCAGCTTCAAGCTCGTAGTTTTTCGCGTTTATTTGTCAGAAAAAAGGATTTTGAAAAGAAATAAACTTTCACACCTGTTTTTTCCCAAAAAATTAGCAATTTTGCAGACCAATCAAATTTCCTTGAATTATGAATTTTATTTTCAGTGCGATCCAATGGGACGTTTCGCCCGATATTGTAGAGTTGGGACCGCTTACGCTTCGGTGGTATGGTCTGTTGTTTGCTTCGGGTTTTATTTTTGGGCAGATGGTCATGTCCCGCATTTATCGTTGGGAAAACAAACCCTCCGCAGATTTGGACAAACTGATGCTTTATATGGTTGTAGCCACTATTTTGGGTGCGCGTTTGGGGCATTGCTTTTTTTATGAACCTGATTTTTATCTAAGCAATCCTCTCGAAATTCTTAAAGTTTGGAAAGGCGGTTTGGCGAGTCACGGAGCAACCGTAGGGATTTTGCTGGGACTTTATTTGTATTCCCGCCACGTAACAGGGCAAAGTTATTTGTGGATTTTGGACAGAATCGTGATTGTGGTGGCTTTGGGTGGTGCTTTCATTCGTTTGGGAAATCTTATGAACTCTGAAATTGTGGGCTTGCCAACAGATCAGGCTTGGGGTTTTGTTTTTGTTCGCAATGGCGAAACTTTTGCCCGACACCCCGCCCAACTTTATGAATCGCTTTCTTGTGTTGCACTTTTTTTAGGACTTTTCCTATATTATAAAACCATGAAAGAAAAAACTCCAGCAGGCAGACTGTTTGGAATTTTCGTCATTGTTTTGTTTTCTTTGCGCATTTTCTACGAATTTTTCAAAGAGGTGCAGGTCGATTTCGAAAAAGAAATGGCTTTGAACATGGGGCAATGGCTAAGTATCCCGATGGTCTTTGTAGGATTTATTGTATTTTTCCTATCTTTTCGCAAGCAAGCGCCTTTGGAAGAAAAAATTTAAAAAATAAAGTTTATGAATAATTCGTAAAACGCCCTTTAGGGTGTTTGTAATTTACTGAAAATCAAATAATTAGCCGCACTAAAGGGTACGCTACAGAATATTCATAAACTCTAATCAAAAAACTGCCTCAAAATTTATATGATTTTGAGGCAGTTTTTTGATACTACCATTTTTTTGCCAAAAGCAATTTTTGGATTCCTTCCTCAAGTGTAACAAGTGGTTTTTTGAGTAAAACCATCATTTTGGCAATGTCGGGCTGGCGGCGAGTCATGTCGCCTTCGGGCAGGGGCGGCAAATGCACAATGCGGGATTTCGAACCTGAAAGCCTAATAATAATTTGTGCCAATTCGAGCATACTTGTAATGTGGTCATTTCCAATGTTTAAAACATCATTTACGTACTGGTTGTGTTCCAAACACGCCATCGTAACGTCCAGATTGTCCTGAATATAACAAAAAGTACGCGTTTGCGAACCATCTCCATAAACCGTAATGTCTTCGTTTCGAGTTGCCGCTTTTAGGAATCGGGTCATGACAAAATCTGCACTTTGTTTCTCGCCGTAGGTATTAAAAAACCGAAAAATGGTATATTCCAAACCATGTTCCTGATGATAAGCACGCAAAAAAGCCTCACAAACATTTTTCACGACCGCATAAGGCAAGCGTGAGTTTAGCGGCGTGGTGTGTTCGTGTTGGGGAAGCTCCACAGGTTCGCCATATACTTCGGACGAAGACGAAAAAAACACCCTTTTTACGCCTGTACTTTTGGAAAGATGTAAAATGTGTTTGATGCCCTCTATATCGTCCAAAACCATTTTTGGGTTTTCGAGAGTGCGTTTTACACCCACCAAAGCCGCATAATGAAAAATAATATCGAAGGGCGTAGCCAACATCACCGCCGAAATATCTCGATAATTATTGGCATCACCTTTTACAAAACGCAGGCGCGGATTTTTTGGTAGATTTTCTACAAAGCCTGTTACCAAATTATCAATAATAACGACCTGATTTTCAGGGTTTTGCAAAAGTTTATCGGCAAGCGAACTTCCCACAAAGCCCGCACCGCCTGTGATCAAAAATGTTTTCAAAGTTTTTTTATTTTCGTTTTTATTGATAAGGTTGTGCGTGAGGACACGCACAATGGCAAAGGACTTTAGTCTGTACTAAATATTTGATAATCAATATATTAAGAACACAGACTAAAGTCTATTTTACCATATTTTACTCCCATTCGATAGTAGCGGGCGGTTTGGAGCTAATGTCGTATACAACCCGATTAATGCCTTTGACACGATTAATAATGCGGTTCGAAATTTCGGACAAAAAAGTATATGGGAGGTGCGCCCAGTCTGCCGTCATGCCGTCCGTACTGGTTACGGCTCTAAGGCAAACCGCATTTTCGTAGGTGCGTTCATCGCCCATGACCCCAACCGACTGCACAGGCAAAAAAATCGCCCCTGCTTGCCAAACCTCTTTGTACAAATCAAATTCTTTCAAACCTTCAATAAAAATATGATCGACTTCCTGCAAAATTTGCACTTTTTCAGGAGTAATTTCCCCTAAAATGCGAATCGCCAGCCCTGGACCTGGGAACGGATGCCTGTCCAGAATCCTATCATCAATCTTCAAAGTTCTACCCACTCTCCGTACTTCGTCTTTGAAGAGCGCCCGCAAAGGCTCAACTATTTTCAACTTCATTTTTTCAGGCAAACCACCCACGTTGTGGTGCGATTTGATGGTAGCAGAGGGACCTTTGACCGAAACCGATTCGATTACATCAGGATAGATCGTACCCTGCCCTAACCAGCGGGCATCAGCGAGTTGCTTCGATTCCTGATCAAAAACCTCAATAAAAGTTCGACCAATTGCCTTTCGTTTGGATTCAGGATTCGTTTCACCTGCTAAAGCCTTGTAAAACAAGGACTTAGCATCTACGCCTTTGATATTCAAACCCAAATCTTTGTATGATTCCAATACTTTTTCGTATTCGTTTTTTCGCAAAAGCCCATTATCTACAAAAATACAATACAAGTTCTTGCCGATTGCCCGATGCACCAAAACCGCCGCTACGGAGGAATCAACACCTCCCGAAAGCGCCATAATGACTTTTTCAGAACCTAATTGTTTTTTCAAATCAGCAACCGTATTCTCTACAAAATTGGCAGGAGTCCAATCCTGTCGACAGCCGCAAATTTTGGTTAAGAAATTCTCAATCAGCGTTTTACCTTCCAAAGAGTGCGTAACTTCAGGGTGAAATTGTATGCCATAGGTGGCTTCGTTTTGGATTTGAAAAGCGGTAATTTTTACGCTTGCGGTGCTTGCGATGAGTTCAAAATTCGAGGGCAATTCAGTAATCGAATCAGCGTGCGACATCCAAACCTGCGCGTCAGGACTGATTTCTTCAAACAAAACGTTATTTTTACCCAACCAAGACAAATGTGCCCGCCCGTATTCCCTTATTTCGGAACGCAAAACACTGCCTCCGTTTTGCTGTGCCAAAAGTTGCGCTCCATAGCAAACCCCCAAAAGCGGAAATTTGCCCCTAAAAACCGACAGATCAGGCATAGGAGCATCGGGTTGATGCACAGAAAAGGGGCTTCCTGATAGAATTACGCCTTTTACGCTTGAGTCAGGGGCTGGAAAATGATTGAAAGGATAAATTTCGCAGTACACATTCTGCTCACGCACACGCCGCGCGATGAGTTGTGTGTATTGAGAACCAAAATCGAGAATGAGGATTTTTTCAGGCATATTGTTCAAAACTTTTTATCAGCATTGGGCGCAATTTATCATTTATTTTGTCCAAAATAATACAGTTTTTGCTTTTTTATACAAAAAATACCTTCTTATTAGGCTGAACAAAACTCAAGTTAAGTCCAAAATAAATTGATTTTTCTAAAAAAAGCCCTATTTTTGATAGCCTATACGCATTATTTAAACCCTTATAGATAAAAGAAAACACTTGGACATGGTTAAAGCAAAAATAAACTTGGTGATTTTTGTATTTTTTTTGCCTTTTCTTGTTTTGGCACAGCCTTCCAATTTTTCCAAAAAAATGGTTTTAATCAAAGGTGGGGAATACCATGTAGGAAATGTCAAAAGCCCTTTTTCTGACGAAAAACCTGTTCAAAAAATCAAATTAGCCGATTTTTATATAGACGAAACGCCTGTAACTTACGCCGATTTTGAGACTTACGTAAAAGCTGGAGGAAAACCCGCCCTCTATTGGCACTATGCCGTTTATAACCAAGCCGAACACCCTATTACAGGGCTAACTTGGTATCACGCCATCGATTATTGCAATTGGCGAAGCCAAGCTGAAGGCTACGAACCCGCCTATAAAATGATCTCGAATTTGGATTTTTATGGTTATCAGATTTGGGAATTTGACCCAGAAGCAAATGGATATAGCCTCCCAACCGAAGCCCAGTTTGAAGTTTGTGCCAAAAACGGAAAAGAAACAGAATACGCTTGGGGCAATATTTTCGTAGATTCTTTGGCAAATTATGACAACGAACGAGGCAGAAAAACGGGGGCATGGTGGCGCTTAGCAAAGGTAAAAGAAGGATACCGAACGGCTTGGGGTTTGTATAATATGAGTGGAAATATTTGGCATTGGTGCAACGATTGGTATGAGGTGAAATATTTGAAAAGTACAAAAATAGGACAAACAAAATCCCTGCGTGGAGGAGGCTGGGGAAGCCCAAGTCCGCTTGAACTTCGAACCTACAAACGCAGTTTTACAGCCCCAAGTCATTATAATTACGATATTGGTTTTCGCTGTGTGCGTCCCGCCAAGGGCGCGGTAAAACCTGTTTCTAAAACCAATTATACTTTTTACGATTTTTCTTTTTCCAAAAAACCACTTTTAGAAAAAGATTTTTTCGAGAAAATGGACGAAAAACAACTTGCGAAAATTTTAGCCCAATATTTACAAGATCACTTTCCCAATAGTTTGTACCTAAAGCAAAAAGTAGATCAGCAAAAAGTATTAAGTCCGCAGGAATTGGCACAAGTCATTGTTTCGAAATCTAAACAACTGAAAATCAAACCTTTATTTCTTTTAGGAGTGCTTGCGGCAGAAACCGCAGTCGGTTCGTGTTCTTTCAGCCGTTGGTACAACAATCCGATGGCGTATCATTGGCAAAATAGGCTTATGGAAGCAGGAGAACCTGTTTATGAGGATTTGCCAAACAAAAAAAACCGAAAATTCCGAACCCTTGCCGAAGGTTTTGAGGCTTTTGGGCAAGGCTTACACCGCCCTATTTATTACGAAGCCGCTAAGAAAACATTGGCAGATTTTCACCACGTTTATGTGGGCTATGAAGCCCAAGATTGGATTTTTACGATCTCGAAAATATACAAAGATATTGCAGACATAGACCTCGACAGCAGAAATCCAAGTTCGAACGTTGGGCAATATATTTACCAAAACTGGGCAGCCATAAATCCAATTTGGGAGCAAAATAAAGGCGATCAAGCCGAAAATGTGGAAAAAAAAGAACGAAAGTTTGCCTTGATTTATGGAAGCTATGGATCAGAAAAAGAGGCACTACAAATATTGGAAAAGTACCAAAAAGAAGGATTGGCAGATGCCCAAATTTTGGTAGAAAATAGACGCTTCAGAATAGCCCTCGAACAGCACGAAAGCGAAACAAAAGCTACCAAAAGAATGAATATTTTGAAAAGCCAATTTCCTCAAATTTGGCTTTGGCGAAGGAAATAAGACAAAAAATTTCGAATTTTATACGTTTTTTATCAACTTTGATCTGGAACAAAAAACCTCTAACTTTAGCAAAAATGGACGAAACATTTGACAAAACCGAAACCACAAACCAATCCCTCAAATGCAAAAATTGCGCTGGGGTTCTGAAATTTGCTCCTGGCACGCATTCCTTAAATTGTCCTTATTGTGGCGAATTTAACGAAATAAAAATAGATTTGAAGGCTGAAATTGTTGAAATGGATTATTTGCAATTTTTGGAAAAAGGCTTCGAAAAGGAAGAAAAACAAACCATTTCGGTTGTGGCTTGTACAAGCTGTGGCTCGAAAACTACTCTGAAGCCCAATATCACTTCGGACGATTGCCCTTTTTGTGGAACAAGTTTGGTGATCGAAAGTGGTTCGCAGGCAAGTGTTTTGAAACCCAAATCCTTACTTCCTTTCAAAATTGACCAAAAACAGGGCATGGATTTGTTCAAGAAATGGATTGATGATCTATGGTTTGCTCCAAATGATTTGAAAAAGAGAGTCGAAAACCGTGAAAAACTAAAGGGAATGTACATTCCGTATTGGACTTTTGATTCGGAAACTTACAGCAAATTTTGGGGACAGCGTGGCGATAACTATACCGTAACGGAAAGCTATACGGACAGCGAAGGTAAAACCCAGACCCGAAGCCTTACCAAAATCCGTTGGACTCCGGTGACGGGCGATCACGACCGTTTTTTTGATGATGTGGTGATTAATGCAAGTCATTCATTACCAAAGGATTATGTCGATAATCTTGAACCTTGGGATACCGAAAATCTTGTACCCTATAACGATCAGTTTTTGAGTGGCTTCCAAACCGAAACCTATCAACTGGGTTTGAAAGAGGGTTTTGAGTACGCAAAAGGTAAAATGAAAGACGTGATTGAAGGAGAGGTACGGCAGAAAATAGGCGGGGATCACCAGCAAATCGAAAGCCTCAACACACAATACAGCCAAATTACTTTCAAACACATTTTATTGCCTATTTGGATTAGCGCGTTTTTTTATAACCAAAAAGTGTATCGTTTTTTGATAAACGGCAGAACGGGCGAAGTGCAAGGAGAACGACCATACAGTTGGATCAAAATTGGGCTTTTGGTGCTGTTGGTAGCGGCGATTATTGGGGCAATCGTGTATTTTAATCGCTGAAAATGATTTTTTTCTATTTTTTTTATCAAAAAACTACAAGATTACTTTTGATCGAATTATTAATATACTGAAACTAAATTGGTTTGTGTCGTAAAACGAAGTTCTTGTTCGTTTTTGTGGCGAACATTCTTGTTCGCCCTACAAAAACAATTTCGATTGAGTATAAAAAGAGCCAAAAATTTTGAAAGATTTTTGGCTCTTTTTATTTAATTTATGCTTTAATCATCTGAATATTGAGTATCAAACGAACTTCATCACCTACCACCACACCGCCAGCTTCGGTAACAGCACTCCAAGCCAAACCAAATGCCTTCCGGCTAATTTTCGCCGTGATTTCAAAACCCGCTTTGGTCTGTCCGTAAGGATCAACCGCCGTTCCGCCGTATTCCACATCAAGGCTTACAGGCAAGGTAATATCTCGAATGGTCAAATCACCCGAAAGTTTGTGTTTATCACCCGTTTTTTCCATCTTGGTAGATCGGAAAGTCAATTTTGGGAACTGCTCGGCACTGAAGAAATCTGCCGATTTGAGGTGGGCATCGCGCTGCGCATTGTTCGTATTAATGCTATCTACGTCTGCCGAAAACTGGATTTTGGTGTCCGTAAAATCGTCTTTGCTTGCTTCCATAGAAGCCGAAAAATTATTAAAATTGCCCGTTACTGTCGAAATAACAAGGTGTTTTACTTTAAATTGCACTTCAGAGTGCATGGTGTCAATATTCCAAGTTGCCATGAGTATTAGAAAAATAGAAGTTTAAAAATTAACTGTATATACAACTAATTAGACTAACGAATGTTTAGAAAAAAGGTTGTAGGTACAATTATTTTTTTGTGTTTATTTTTTGTTATACTATACTGAAACTAAATTGGTTTGTGTCGTAAAACGAAGTTCTTGTTCGTTTTTGTGGCGAACAAGAATGTTCGCCCTACAAAAACAATTTCGATTGAGTATAAATCAAAATTGGTTTTGATAAAAAAAATGCCCGAAATCTTTAATGCTAAGACAAGGGGCATGCCCCCTTATCAAAAACATTTTAGTTTGAGTATAGAATAATTTTCACACGCATTTTTAAACGTCTAAATTCATTTTTTCCATAAAAACGCTTAATTTTTCGTAGGTTTCTTCGAAAGAAATTTGGCTCAAAGGCGGCGGACTAATGATCCAATCGTAAGGGCTTTGGTAGGGATACCAATTCAGAAAACCTGCTTTTTCGGAAACGTACAAACCAAAAACGGGTACGTGGAAAGCGGAAGCCAGATGCACCGCCGAAGTATCAGGCGTAAAAAGGAGAGATAATTGGGAAATAATTGCCGCAAATTCGTCAAAAATAGGTGAGCAAAAAATAAACTTTTCCTCAATCATTTCTTTGGCTCGATCAAAATTGGCTTTATCACAAAGAATAATATATTTTCGTTTGTTGTCTTGTAATTTTTGAACCAAACATCTGAAATTTTCCACTCCCCAAAAACGGTTTTCGCCGCCCGCCGAAATATTAATGCCTATGATATTTTCTGGATTTGGAAAAAGATTTTCCAAAAAATATTTGACCTTAGAAAGGGACTCTTTTTTGGTTTCGTAGGCTACTTCCAGTTCAGCATTCGAAAAAGGAATCTGCAAAATGGGCAAAAGGCTTGCTAAGCGTTCGCTTACGTGGAAAATAGCGGGATCAGGATCGGGAACGGTATGGGTAAAAATGGTTTTATTTCTTTTTTCTAAAGAAATTTTATTTGGAATTTTTGCCAAACCCGCTAATAAACTGCCCGTAGTCGAGAGAGAATCGTGCAGATCGACCCAGACTTTGGCTTTCAAGGCATTAATCTGTCGCAAAATATGCCACATTCCTTTTCCTTTTTGGAAAACGATCACCTGATCTACACAAGGACAACGTTCGAAGACAAAAGCATTCGCCCGATCAGCTACTACAACCGTCCGACAGCCTGTTTTTTCTTTGATGAGTTTGATGACAGGCGTGCTTACGAGGGCATCACCGATCCGATTGAGGCGCAAAAAAATGACCGTATCCGAAACGGTCAAATTGGGCAGAGGCAGGTTGGGTTTTGCCCTCACCGCCAACAAAAATAGGTCTAATAAAAGGTTTTTTGAAAAAATTTCTAAGCGCTTTAAAGGGCTGTCCATTGCCTTAGTCTTTGATTTCCAATATTTTTTTGATTTGTTCGATCACCACTTCCTCCTCGTCATTGCCTGCTTCGGAAGCCTCCGAAAACATATACATAGTTTCCAGTACGTCATTTTTGATATTGTCATGCGACATCATATAAAATTTAAGCCCCGCCAAAAAACGATCTCTCCAATAGTCCAAATGGTCGGTTAAATACTGCAAATCTTGAAAAAAAATGGTTTTTAGCTCATCAAGGTCATATTCGCTACCATAATCTTCTATAAAAGTTTCAGCCATTGAGCGTGAAATGTATTTTACATAGACCCATTCTTCCTCATCGATCACGCCGTCTGCCGCCACAACCAACAAAGCAGGAAAAAAAGTGAGCAAAGTGTGGAATTGTTCGGGTGCAAGGTTGATATTCCGTTTTGACTCGTAGTCAGCCAACAGTTCCTCAAAATCTTTCTGTGTCATCATAAGGCTAAATAAGTTTTTTTTTGGAGTAAATACAAATAATTAGCCAAAAAAATTTTTTTCAAAAAAATTGCTTATTGCATTTCTTTGTTTAGATGTGCGACAATGGTTTCTACATCTTCTACCCCTTGCTGGTATAACTTGCCTTTTTCTTGCATAATGAGGAGAAAAATGTCAAATTTGTTCTGAAAACGGAAATCAAACAGGGCTTCGGGTTTCATTACTTGGTACGGTCTGATTTGAATATAATCCAACATTTCAGGATAAATATCAATGATGAGGCTTTGATGGTTCGCTTCCAAACGGTTGATATAATTGTACAATTCGTCGAGTTTTTGCAAATTGGTCAGCAATGCTTTGTTCTCAAAATTGTCCAGTTCTCCGCTTTGTGCCAAAGTCTGGTAAATGGTACTATTTCGCCTAAAATCCGTAAAATTTTTCATTTCCAAAGCCAATTTTCCCAACGTATCCCTCATGTTTTTTTGTTCCAAACGGATTATTTGGCTTGCATATTCAAACTTGGCAATTTGCATTTCATTTTCCAACTTATTCCCTTTCAATTCGTCCAAATCACTTCCCAATTCCCGCAAAATATTCTTATAATACTGTTTTTCGGTTTGTTTTTGTACCCAACCTTCATTTATTTTGCTCAAAATAAAAGGCACAGAAATACCCAAAACCACAATCAAAAACTCATAAATGTAGTGTTTCCATTCGAGTTTGACCATTCGTCCCGATCTTGTCAAGTTAGGATTTTCGTTGGGTGTTTCCATAATCAGTTCAGGCGAGGATCAGCAGGAAAATTCGCAAACATTTTATACTTTCCGCCCATTGAGCGCAAAACTTCGCGCCAAAGTTCGGTAGGATCGATCCTAAAAATTCTTTCCAAATCGAAATCGGCAATGATCCATGTTTTTTGATCTATTTCCTGTTTGAGTTGATTTTTCGCCCAACCCGAATAACCTATGAAAAAACGGCTGTTTCGTTCGTTCAAAATTCCTGTATTCGAATAGGTTTGCAGTTGGGACAGGTTTCCGCCCCAATACACGCCGTTTTGCAGTTCGACACAGCCCTCGACCGCCGAAATAGTATGGATAAAATGTAAGGTATTGGCTTCTACGGGACCACCGCCGTAGAGCAATTCTTCTATCGTAAAATCCGAAACATCACTCAACTGCATATCCGTTGGCTTGTTCAGAATTAGCCCAAAAGTGCCGTTTTCTTGATGATCACAAACCAAAATTACCGAACGTTCGAAATTGGGATCGGGCAAAAAAGGTTCAGATATGAGCAAACAGCCCTTTGTGATGGCTTTATTTTGGTTTAAATCTATGTCGAGTAACATGAATTTTATCAAATATTTTTAAATATAAAAACCTTAGCCTTTTTTGTTGAGTTCGTCCTTGAGTTTGTCCAAATCGTTTAAGGGTTTGGGCGGACTTTGCAGTTTGTGTTGCTCTTGGGAAAGTTCGGCTTTGAGTTTGGCAAGCGAATCCATCACTTCGGTTGTACCACCCAAGGCTTTTTCGATTTCGTCATCAAGTGGCGAACGTTCGTCATTGAGATCAACGTAGGCTTCGGCAAGGGCTTCCTGTTCGAGAACTCTCTGCTGCATATCTTCGAGTAAGTTTTTGGTTTGTGCCTGATCCAAGCCTGCCAATTTTTGGTTCATTTTTTTGGTCGCTTCGCTAATCCTCGCCCGCGCTTGTAACGATTTGAGTTCGTTTTCCCAATCCAAAATTTGTTTCTTGAGGCGATTCGTATTGTCTTCCATTTTTTTGACAATGAATTTCTGCTTGTCGAGTTGTGCCAAATTATTTTCGACCCTTTTCAACAAATTTTCCTTTTGCGTAAGTGCCTGCGTAGCCAAACGGTCGGCTTCTAAAGCCCCTAATTGCCCTTCCATAGCCCTTTGCAAAAGCAAACGTGCCTTATTTTCATATTCGATGGCGCGGCGCTGTTCTCCATCAATGTCGCGGCGCGAACGGATATACATAGCTTTGGCTTCAGCCAAATATTTGAGGCTTTCGCGCAACTCATCTTTGAGAATTTTGATTTCCGAATCTATTTTTTTCAGCGGAATATCCAAATTTTCGTCCTCTTTTTTGCCTTTTATCACGGCTTCACCCGCTCCAAAGAGGCTTTTCAGGAATTGGAATACTTGATTAAGCATTTATATTAATGTTTTGACTTTTTATTAAAATGTAGGAAAATTCCTGTAGCATAGACTTTTTCTATGCAAAAATCATTCATAACACAGACTAAAGTCTATGTTACAATTTTTGACTTATTGATTGTATTTTCCTGTAGCATACCCTTTAAGGTGTGCAAAGTATTGGTTTTCAGCTTATTACAAACACCCAAAAGGGCGTTTTACAAATAACTATTGATTGTATTTTTTTTGGAAATAATTGTAGGCTTTATTCAAGCGTTGGGTTACTTCGAGTGCCATTTGATGTTTTTTGGGTTCGTTATGGTATTTATCAGGGTGATATTCTTTGATTAGCTTTTTATAAGCCGCCTTGATCTGCTCATAACTTGCTCCATAAGGCACTTCGAGTGCTTCATAATATTCTTTTTCGCTTGGATCGGGTGCATTTGCCTCTTGCGAACGGTAATTTTCGTAGGTCGTTTCTTCTTCCTGCGCGCCTGTCCCAAACATTCTATCGTATTCTTTATCCACATCATCAAACGAAATGAACCCGTCTGCGTCATATTTATATTTCATTTTGTCGGTGGCATCGTTCAACTCGGTCTTGAGTATATTTACGACTCGGCTAAATAGTCCCATAGTAAATGCGAAATAAAAAAGGTGAAACATTGATTATATTTTTTACTTTGTGTCTTTAGTGTCAGTTTTTAACTGTTCAGCAGAAATCTGGCGATTGCGTTCGTCTTTGAGCAAAATCCGCCCCGAAGGTTCTATTTTATAGATTTTATCGTGTGCCTTTTGCTCCACCAATTCCATATAATTATTTCGTTCATTCACAAAACGGTGTTCTTCCGTTACGGTTGTGATCACAAAAGTTGTATCTGTATTTATTTCCGATATTCGGCGAATTTCGGTTGGAGGTAGCGCTAAAAGTGGGCGATGAAATACGATTTCGTCTATTTTTTTACCGTCTTTGCCGTAAGTTGCCAAAAACACACAAGCATCTTCGTTACTGCTTGTATTTCGCCCATAAAGCAAGGCGCTATATTGGGCTGTTTTGAAAACACTACCAATGCTATAAAACTGATAGGGCGTTTTTTCTACAGTAGGTTCGCCCATCGAGTCCAGTTCGCGCATGAGGTAATTGAGTTCGAATCTGCTCACCAAAGCCGAATCCAACTGGTGATTTATGTCCATCAAAGCGTTAAATGTATTGTGGTTGCTTCCATCAGTAATCAAGGAATAAGGCAGTTTGAGGGAGTCAAAATTTCGAAAAAAACCTTTAATTTTATTATCAACGGCTTTGTTGTTTTTGTTCTCCGAACAGCCGATTATCCAAGCGAAACAAATAAAGGTAAGAAATGTTATATTTTTCATAATTTTTTTCAAAATTTAGTAATTTTGATGAGGTAAAGGTGTGTGTATTTAGACAAAAATACAAACAATAAATTCCTTTTCCAAAAAAATAACACTTTGTAGCAGTTTTGTTGCACGGTTAATTTTTATTAAAAAAGGCTTTTTGTGTAATTTTATCTTACAAAACCTAAAATTACAATGGAAAAAGCATCAAAAAGCGCTGACAAATGTAGTTACAAAATCAAAAAAATAGAAAAAATAAAGATTTAACTTAACTCTCGTTGGTTGAACTTATGAAAAAAATAGATTTTTATTAACCTCGCCCAACAATCCGAATGCCCAAATCACAGTTTAAACAACGTTTTTGTGTACAAAATTCGTTGTAAAGTTCTATTTGGGCTTGGCTCTCAAAAGCATTCGAAGCCGCCAAACCCAGTTCTGTATAAATTTCCGTAATGTGATTTTTTTCAGGAGCAATTTGTTCCAAAATCCGAATGGCATGAACCAAATATTGGGCATTGTCTTTTTCTTGCCCAAAAACGACCATCAAAGGCACAACCGTATTGATCACAATATTTTCCACACTTTTTCGCCCCATACTGCCTATAGGTTTTTCGCTTTTTTTTCCAAACAAATAATGCTCCTGCCAATAGGTAGAGGTCTGAATATCAAATAGTTCTAAAAAAAATTCAAAATTTTCGTATTCCATCATGTCGCCAAAAGAAGATTTGCGTCTTTGTAAAAGTACAGCTAATTGTGCCAAACGAAGGGAGGGAAAATTGGGCGGACGGAGTTTGGAAAATTTCCATTGCTCGACTTTTAAGGGCTGTAACTGGTATTTATAGGCAAAAAAACGATATTCTCTTTGCAAAAAAGCCATATAATCATCTGTAGCTTCGGCTTCCAAAAATCCTGCTTGCCCAAAAAGCAAAGCCTCCACCACAGGCAACTGATCGGTATGTTTCCAAATTGTTTTGAGGGACAGAGATTTGCTTAATTGTAAAAAAGGTTCGGAATTGACCTTAAAACCCATGTTTTGTGCCAAAACTTGGTAGGCAGTTTGTTCCCAGTCTTGCGTATTGCTTCGTAATAATTGCCGTATATCGGAGGCTTTTCGTTCCAAACGGTTCAAAAGCGTTTTTTCGAGCATGGAGGCTACGGTTTCTTTCAGGACTTGAGAAATTAAATTGGCGCAAGGAATCGGGCTTTGTGTATTTTTTAGAAAATGGTACTTTTCCAATAAAAGCAGATCGGTCAGGGGTTTCAGTTCGAGGACAGGAACAGGACTCCTATCGCTTCGCAAAATGGCATTTTGAGGCAAATCATTTTCCCAAACTACGTGCAGAATAACCGTATCGTAATTTTTATTTTCTTGGTGTCGATGTTTGAGCCAATCCGAAGTCCGCAAATGCAATTCCACATTCCCCACCCACCGAATCCCCGCAAGTAGGATTTCTGCCATTTGAAAATCTGCTCCTGCATTTTTGTTTAGGCTTCCTGTTCGAATAATATCGACCGTTTCGCCTTCCGCAGTTTGCAGATTAGTTTTAGAAAAAGCCTGAAATTGCCACAAATACACAACAAAATCTTCCTGCATAGTTTTGGGATTTTAACCAAATTATTTAATTTTTTTGGATTTACAAATTAAATTTTCATTTTTTAAGATGTTGTAATCTTGCTTTTTTGTAAGAAAATATAAGGCGTTAAAATTTTTGGAAAGAAAAAACTTAAAATTATATTTGGACAGTTTTATTTTCTGAACACAACAAACCATAATTCCCATGTTAGCAAAATTAGTAATATTTTTTATGTTTATAATGCCAAATTTAGCAAATGGGCAAAGTAAAATCAATAAAGACAAATTCTATAATAATAGGGAATTTGAAGATAAATTTGGCTATGTACAAGCAATACAAGTAGATAAAACTCTTTATGATCAGGTATCGCGGCTAAAGGTGAGATGACTGAAGCAATAAAAACACTTTATGAACGCTTAGAAAAAATATTACAATCTTATAACCTCTCGTTTAATAATGTGGTTAGTGAAACTATACTCGAAACTCTTATAAATTACACATTTTAAAAATTGTAAAATATTGATTTTCAACCTTGTAAGGTCTTTAAGACCTTACAAGGTTATACAGTTTTTAGTATATTTATACAACGAATATTGAGGAACTCGTAAAACAAAAAGATGTCCGTAAAAACTATTACAGTGGTGATTTCCCAACCTCTACTTGGATACAAGTTGACAGATTCTATTCAAAAGAAGCTGTGATTGAAATAGAATTT